>JAFGNC010000539.1 GCA_016927175.1 Gammaproteobacteria bacterium
AAGGCCAGAGTCGGTCATCATGATTATGCCGCCTGGGCTTCGGCCCATGACTCCAGGGGCTGCAGTCAGGAAGCGCTGATCAGCACCGGCGGCGACGGGTTGTTCTACTGCTTCGCCCTGCCGGCGGAATAGAACTCACACGAGTTCTGCCGCGGCGCCGGCTCCCGCTGCGGCGGTCGCTAGCCTCCGGGCGCATCGCTCCTGTCGGCAGCGATTTGCCGCAGCGCCTGCTCGAACACCTGACTCGGCTGACCGCCCGAGATCAGGTGCTTGCGGTCGATGATGACCGCGGGAACGGAGTGGATGCCGAGCTCCTGCCAGAAGCGCTCGGCCTGCCGCACTTCTTCCGCGAACTCGCCGTGCTCGAGCACTTCGGCGGCGCGCTCCACGCTCAGACCGGCCTGCCCGGCGAGCTCGAGGAGCACGTCGTGCGCGCCGGGGTTGCGGCCCTGGCCGTGGTAAGCCGTCAGCAGCGCGTGCTTCAGCGCGCGCTGACTCCCGGCCGGGCCTTCGGCGCCCGCCCAGAACAGCAGCCGATGCGCATCGAACGTGTTCCAGATGTGCGCCCGCTCGCCGAAAGCGAAACCTTCGGCGGCGCCGCGCTCGTCGATCCGCGCCCGATTGGCGGCGAGCTCCTCCGGAGCGAGGCCGAACTTGGACGTCAGGTACTCGGTGGCGTCCACTCCTTCCGGCGGCATGGTCGGATTGAGCTCGAACGGCTGCATGTGGATCTCGATGTCACCGATGTCGGAGCCGATGCGCTCGAGCGCGCGCTCGAGCGAGCTCAAGCCGATTGCGCACCAGGGGCAGGCAACGTCGGATACGAAGTCGATTCTCATGGCAGCCTCTGTCGTCGCGGCATCGTTGCCGCATCGTACCTCAGGATGCGCCGCGGCCGGGACTGATCGCCCGGAACGAGAGCTCTACCGCAGCCCGACAGCGTGGCTCACGGCGCCGCAGCACCGCAGCCGGCAAGCCCGCCGATCCACTCCGCGACGAGCTCGACTCCCGCCTGATCGACGCGCGTCGATGCGAGCGGCGGCATGCCGTTCGCGTCGCGCCGGTCCATCCGCTCGACCAGCACCGAGCGGTCCGCGGCGCCCGGCGCAATGATGCGCCGGAGGCGGGTCACGGCCGCCCGATGACGAGGACGAGGAACGAGCCGCCGCAGCCGGCGGTCAGCGCGAGCAGAACCGCACACAGAAGCCGAGACGCCGTCGCGTGCATCTCGAGCATGCTGACACCTGCGGCGAAAAATACAAAGCGCCGCTTCGCGGAAGTTCGACGATCCGCGAGCACGCTGGTTCGGCGGTCAGGGGAGAGGCGGGCGTTCCGGCCTCGGGCAGAAGGAATCGCGGACATGAGGAAGGGGGAGCCGCAATGCGACTCCCCCTCCCGTTCAGGCAGACCCGCAGTCTTACTGCGCGCCGCCGCCGGTGGCGGCCTCGTACTCCGAGCGATCCAGCGAACCGTCCTGGTTCGTGTCGGCCGTCGCGAGGTCCAGACCCTCGACGGACGCAGCCTCTTCCTGGCTGATCATGCCGTCGGCGTTCTGATCGACTTCCTCAAAGGACGGCGCGTCCTGCGCCAGCGCCGCACCGGCAAAACCCAGAGCCAAGACCGTGATCGAAAGCTTCGTCTTCATCTGTCACTACTCCATGTCGTTTGGAAAGATGGTGGAAGCGCTCCGGCTCCCCTCGCGGAGCAGGTTGCAAGGGGTGTGCCACCCGGCCGCACCGTCAGCAACGGCGGGGATTTCGCTCCGTTCAGCCCTGTCCGCCGGCCTCGGCGCGCGAGGAATGTGTCACCGCTGCCCGACACCGCTGCGCCGGATCCGGCGGCGCAGCTGCGCAAAACGCCGCATGCGCGGCGCGTCGGCCGGTGTCGTCGAAGGGCGGCAGCGCGGGTCCGCCCCCGGCACCTGCACCGCGCGCTCCGCGCGCAACCCGTCGGGAGAACGGCCACCGGAAGCCGCGACGGCGGTTCGGATGGACGCGCACGCACCCGCCGCTTACCCTGAGCTGACCGAACACGATCGCCGCAGCTTGCCCCAGCCGGCGGCGCCGCCGGAACGCGTGAAAACGGACGCAGCGAGGTACCCGCGATGGCGACTTCCATACAGTATCTCGACAGGGCTTTGACCCGGCTTCGCGATCTCGGCCTCGTGCCCGAGCGGAGCGAGGAAGCGCCGATCGTCGCGCTGCTGAACCGGATCTCCGATCTCGACGAGGACAAGGTCGTGGCCATCGCGCGAACCTTGAGCCAGGCGTCGCTGTTCAATCAGGTCGTCCGCGAGCAGATCTCGTCGATGCGGCTCGGCGAGCGCTACGCCGAGATCACGAACGCCTTCGACAGCATTCGCAAGGACGCGAGGAGCATGGTGGATCAGTTCGAGGACGGCCAGCTCGACACGTGGGAGCGCCTTCAGAACGTGTGGATCAAAGCCACGCGCGGCGACATCGCGGGCCGCTTCCAGAAGATCAAGGAGACTTATCTCGACGTCGCCCGCGACACGCGCGATCAGATCGATCGCGAGCAGCTCATCCTGACGGCCTACCAGGATTTCCGCGGAGCCCTGAAGGAGGCGGAGATACTCGCGCTGCAGGTGCTCGAGACGGGGGAGCGGCATCTCGAGCAGCGCAAGACCGAGCTGGCGACGGCCATGCAGTCGGTGGAGGCCGACGCCGGCACGGACCCGGTCGGGCGCGCCCGGCTCGAGCTCGCCCGCGACGAGCGCCTGCGCGACGTGCAGCTCGCTGAGGACCGCTACCAGATCTGCAAGGACCTGTCGGACAACCTGACCGTCGCCTACAACACGTCGGAGGTCGTCATGGCCCGGCTGCTGCAGACGACGAACGCGAAGGACCGGGTCTACAAGCAGGCGATCAGCTTCTTCGGCACCAACGAGACCGTGCTGACGGCGCTTACCGCGTCGTTCACCGGCCTGCACGGGCTCCACGAGAGCACGGAGACGCTCGAGGCGATGAAGGAGGGCGTCAGCCGCAGCCTCGAGGATCTCGCCGACATCGGCGGCAAGGTGCAGGAAGCCGCGCTGGAGGCAGGCTACGGACCGACGATCCGCGCCGAGGCCGTGAAGCGCCTCGTCGACTCCGTCGTCAGCTATCAGGAGCACTCGCGCACGATCATCGCCGAGATGCGCGAGCTCAGCACGCGCAACGCCGAGGAGATCGGCGCGGCGGTCGAAAGCGGCAAGCAGCGCCTCGCGCGGCTCGTCAGCGAAGGCCAGGCGCTCGCGATCGAGCCGCCGCCCGCCTGATCACGGCGCACCACGGCGGCCGTCATGAGCCAGACCTCCACGCGGGACAAAGCGCCGCTCGACGAGGTGATGCTCGCGATGGATGTCGTCGACACGCTGCGCCACCGCGAGCGTGTCATCGAGCGCGAGCTCGGCGCCGAGGACCGCGAGCGGCAACTGATGCGTCGCCTGCGCGAAATCTACGCGAGCCAGGGCATCGAGGTCAGCGACGAAGTCCTCGCGCAAGGGGTCCGGGCGCTGCGCGAGGAGCGCTTCGTCTACACGCCGCCGGAGCCCGGGCTCGGCCGCGTGCTCGCAGAGCTGTACGTGACACGCGGGCGCTGGGGGAAGTGGGTCGGCGGAACGGCAGCGATCATCGCCGCCGCCCTGCTCGCCTGGCAGCTCGGCGTGCGCGGACCGCAGCTGCGCGCAATCGAGGCGCTGCCTGCAGAGCTCGCCGCCGCGCAACGAGCGGTCGTCGACATCGCAGCCGAGCCGCAGGCCGCCGACGAGGCCGAGCGCCTCGCGGCAGCGGGCGAAGCGGCGCTCGAGCGGGGGGAGCACGACGCCGCGCGCGAGGCGCTCGCCGAGCTTCGAGGCTTACGCACGAATCTCGAGCGCGAATACGAGCTGCGCATCGTGTCGCGGCCCGGCGAGCTGAGCGGCGTCTGGCGGATCCCGGAGGAGAACCCGGCCGCACAGAACTACTACCTGATCGTCGAGCCTGTTGCGCCGGACGGCTCGACGCTGACCCTGCCGATCCGCAACGAGGAGGATGGGCGCGTCCGCGACGTCTCCCGTTTCGGTTTGCGCGTAGACGAGGAGACGTTTCAGCGCGTCGCGCGCGACAAGCAGGACGACGGCGTCATCCAGAGCGACGTCGTCGGCGTGAAACGCGCCGGCGAGCTCGAGCCCGAATACCGCATGGCGACGACGGGCGCGGCAATCACCGAATGGTAGACGACGACGCTTCGAGCGGGCGCGCGACGCTCGTGGCCATCGACGACGCGCTCGCCAAGGTGCGCCGCGACGCGGACGCGCTCGACGCCGGCTTTCAGCGAGCCCGCGCGAAGGTCGCCGAGACGCGCCAGGCGCAGCTCGCGCTGCTGGCCCGCGTCGCGCGGATCCGGATGCAGGAGCTCGAGCGCGGCGACCTCGCCGAGGCGCTCGACGACACGGACCGCCGCGTGACCGGCATTCTGGCCGCACGGGCCGCCGCGCAGGAGTCGCTCGCTGCGGAGATCGCGTCGGCGGAGGAGAAGCTTGCGGGCCTCGAGCGGGAGCGCGGCCAGCAGCAAGCGGCCGTCGACGCGGCGGCCGAGGCCGTCGACGACGCCGAAGCCGACGCGCAGCGCAGGCTCGACGACGATTCGGCTTACCAGGCGACGCTCGCGGCCGCTCGCGATTCCGACGCAGTCGCCGATCAGGCGGAGACGAAGGCCGAGGCGGCAGAGGCCGACCGGATCGAAAAGAGCAAGCCCTACGAGGCGGATCCGGTCTTCCGCTACCTGTGGGCCAAAGGATTCGGCACGGCGCGGTATCGCGCGTCGCCGCCGGTTCGGCTGCTCGATCGCTGGGTCGCGCGCAACGGCGGCTTCGAGGATCTGCGGCGCAACTACTCGCTGCTGACCGAGATCCCGCGACGGCTCGAGGGGCACGCGGCGCGGATGCGCGAGGTGGCCGCGCGGGATCTCGAGGCCGCCCGCGCGATCGAGCAGCGCGTGGCCGACGCGGCCGGCGTACCGGCGCGCAAGGACGTGCTCGACGAGGCCGAGCGGCGGCTCATGGACATCGACCGCGCGATCGACGAGCAGGAGTCGGCGCTCGATACGCTCGCCGAGCGGCGCGCCGTCTTTGCGAACGGCGAGGACGAGTTCTCGGTCGAGTGCACGGCACTGCTCAGCGACGCGTTCCGGCGCGAAGGCCTCGATCTGCTTCGCGAGCGCGCGGCCGGAACGAAAAGCCCCGAGGACGATGCGCTGATCGACGAGATCGCGGACGTCGAGGACCTGATCGAGGGCCTGACGGAAGAGCTGATCCAGTACCGGCGGCTCCACCAGGCGCAGCGCGAGCGGACCCTCGCGCTCGAGGATGTGCGCAGGCGCTTCAAGCTAAGCCGCTACGACGACGTCCACTCCGTCTTCGTCAACGGCGCGCTGATCGCTCTGCTGCTCGAGCGCTTTCTCGGCGGCTCGGCCGACGCCGACGAGGTGTGGAAAGCCATCCGGCGCCAGCAGCGCTTTCGCAGAATCGGCGCGGACCCGCGCTTCGGCACCGGCCGCTTCCCGCACGCGCCATTCCCGCCCCCGTGGCGGATGCCCGGAGGCGGAGGCGGCTGGAACTTCCCGAAAGGCGGCGGGTTCGGCGGCGGCGGATTCGGACGTGGCGGCGGATTCGGCGGCGGCGGATTCGGCACCGGCGGCGGCTTTTAGCGTCGGCGCCCCGTTCGAGGCGCAGACCGCAGTGTCAGCGGCCGCGCCCGTGGATGTGCGAGACGCGGCCATCGTCCTGCCTCGTTCTCATCGCGGGGACGAAGAGTCAGCTTGCGGCAGCCGGAAGTAGCGTTGCCCCTTTCTCAGAATCCGGCCGTTGTGGCTCGCGATGCCGAGCTCGAGACTCTGGGCGATTCGCTTTGCCCGAACCACGAAGTGCTCGGCTGCCGCGGGCGGGCAGACCTCCGCAGCGGTCTCCTCGAAAAGACGCAGCCAACGGTCGAAATGCTGCGCGTCGACCGGAAGCGGCGCGTGCATCTGCATCGGGCTGCCGTGGTAGGCGCCCGACATCAGCGCTACCGACGACCAGAACACGCACATCCGCTGTAGATGCGCCTCCCAGTCCCGTATCCGGGCATCGAACACGGGCCCCAGAAGCTCGTCCCGGCGCACCTTCGCGTAAAAGGCCCGGACGAGCCGTTCGATCATCGGCCCGTCGATGCCGGTGCGCTGCATGATGTCGGCGACGATGTCGCCGCGCCGCTCGGAAACTGGCATGGCTCCCTCAAAGAAGTATCTCGGATACTACTTTAACGCGTCAGGCCCGGGATGTGGAGCGCCGGGGGGTTGCGGGAAACCGCAATGCGCTAGGGAAGCTCT
>JAFGNC010000099.1 GCA_016927175.1 Gammaproteobacteria bacterium
GAGGACGCGCTGAACCTCGTTCGCAACGGCGAGCGTCGGCTCGATCCGGCGGCCGTCGATCTGATCCTGAGGTCGGTCGACGAGGTCAAGCGGATGCTCGGCGCCGTCGCGGCCGGCGGATCGCTCGAGCCGGCGCCGGAGTCGCTGATCGCGGGGCTCGACGCCCTGACGCGCTCCGCCGCCGATTCCGCCGCCGCGAACGCGGGGCAGGGCGGGGGCGCCGATGAACCTGCCGGCGAAGGCATCGACGACGACCCGGTGCTCGCAGACTTCGAGGCGATGCTGAGCGCCGCGGCCCCGCCGCCGGCCGAAGCGCCCGGCGCCGCGGCAGAGGATCCCTGCGCGGCCGGCGGCGATCCGGCGCCGCCGGGCGGCGACGAGATGACAGAGGAGGAGTTCGACGCGCTGCTCGACGCGATCCAGGGCCGCGCCGCCGCGCCGAGCGCGGCGGCACCGGCGGCGGCCGCGCAGGAGCCCGCGGACGCCCGTCGCGAGACGCCGTCGGCGCCGAGCCGCACCCCGGCCGAGCAGACGCTGCGCGTCGACGCGAATCGTGTGGACGGGGTCATGAATCTCGTCGGCGAGCTGGTGCTGGTCCGCAACCGCCTCGCGACGCTGCGCACCCGCGTGCGCGACGAGGACCTGACGAGGACGCTGTCCCGACTGAACCTCGTCACGGCGGATCTGCAGGCATCCGTCATGCGTCTGCGCATGCAGCCCATGGCCAAGGTCTTCGGGCGATTCCCGCGCGTCGTGCGGGACCTGGCGCGTCAGCTCGGCAAGGACGTCGCGCTCGACATGCGCGGCGAGGGCACGGAGCTCGACAAGGGCATGGTCGAGAGCCTCGCGGATCCGCTCGTGCACCTCGTGCGCAACGCCGTCGACCACGGCATCGAGATGCCCGACGAGCGCGAGCGCGCCGGCAAGCCGGCGCAGGGCCGCCTGTCGCTGTCGGCGCATCAGGAAGGCAATCACATCCTCGTCAGAGTGACCGACGACGGCGCCGGCCTCGATCCTTCCGTGATCAAGCAGAAGGCCCTCGACAAGGGCCTGATCGACGCCCGCGCCGCGCTGCAGATGGCGGACGCCGATGCGCTGCAGCTCGTGTTCGCGCCCGGCTTCTCGACCCGATCCGAGGTCAGCGACATCTCCGGCCGCGGCGTCGGCCTCGACGTCGTCAAGAGCCAGATCGCCCGCGTAAACGGGTCGGTCGACATCGAGTCCGACAAGGGGCGCGGCACCGACATCGTGATCCGGCTGCCGCTGACGCTCGCGATCCTGCCGGCGCTGCTGGTCGGCGTGGCGGGTCAGCGCTTCGCGGTGCCTTTGCCGATCATCGAGGAGATCCTCGACCTCGAGCCGAGGGACTGCTCGTACATGGACGGCAGCGAAGTGCTGTCGCTGCGCGGCGACGTGCTGCCGCTGCTCGATCTCGAGCGCTGGGTGGGGTCCGGCCGCGCCGAGACCGCCGCGAGCGCCGGGCGCAGGTTCGTGGTCGTCGCGAACACGGGCCGGCGCACGGTGGCGCTGCTCGTGCACGAGCTGATCGGGCAGGAGGAGGTCGTGATCAAGTCGCTGGGCGAGCGCCTGGACGGGCTGCCCGGCTTTGCCGGCGCGACGATCACAGGCGACGGCGGCATCGCGCTGATCGTCGACGTCGGCAGCCTGTTCGGCGAATGGCCGCGGCTGGCGGTGCACGCGTCGACACGGGCGGCGGGAGCGGCGGCATGAGCGGCATCGGCGGGTATTCGCGAACGGAGCCGGGCCGATGATGCGCGGACTGCGGCTCGACGTCCTCAGCGTCGCCGGCGTCATCCTCGGCATGGCCGCGATCCTGCTCGGCAGCGTGCTGAAGGGCAGCGGCCTGTCGGCGCTGTGGAACGTCGCGGCGTTCGTCATCGTCATCGTCGGCACCGTCGCCGCGGTGCTCGTGCAGGTGCGGCTGCCGGTCTTCGTGCATGCGCTGAAGATCGTGCGCTGGATCTTCCTGCCGCCCGACAGCGACGGCGAGGAAGCGCTGAGCCGGATCCTCGAGTGGAGCCGCATCGCGCGCCGCGACGGGCTGCTCGGGCTCGAGCAGATCGCGGAGCAGGAGACGGACGAGTTCGTGCGCAAAGGCGTGCAGCTGCTCGTCGACGGGGCGGAGCCGGAGACGATCCGGCACACGATGGACGTCGAGCTGTCGTCGCGCGAGAGCTTCGACAAGCGGGGCGCGCGCGTGTACGAGAGTCTCGGCACATATGCGCCGACGCTCGGAATCATCGGCGCGGTCATGGGGCTGATCGCGGTCATGCACAACCTCGCCGAGCCGGAGAAGCTCGGCTCCGGCATCGCGACGGCGTTCATCGCGACGATCTACGGCATCGCGTCGGCGAACCTGCTGTTCCTGCCGATCGGCAACAAGCTGAAGGACGTGATTCAGCAGAGCACGATGCACCGCGAGATGATCGTGGACGGCCTCGTCGGCATCGCCCGGGGAGACAATCCGCGCAGCATCGAGGTGCGGCTGCGCGGGTATCTCAGGTAGCGCGGGGGCCGGCATGGCAAGGCGGCGAGAACCGGAGCACGAAGGCAATCACGAGGCCTGGGCGATTCCCTACGGCGACCTCGTGACGCTGCTGCTCGCGTTCTTCGTCGTCATGTATGCGATCTCGTCGGTCAACGAGGGCAAGTACCGGATCCTGTCGGATTCGCTGGTCGCCGCATTCCGCGCCGCGCCGAAGTCGCTCGAGCCGGTGCAGGTCGGCGATCTGTCCCGCTCGCGGCACGAGGTGCAGACGCGGCCGAGCCGGACGCTGGTTCCGCTCGAGACCGATCAGCCTTCGCTCGCGATGCTCGAGCGGACGCCGGAGCTCGACAAGCTGCAGCGCTTCGGCCTGTCGCTCGAGGAGCTCGAGCAGGCCGCTGCGCTGATCGAGGAGATCAACGAAGCCATCGTCGAAGCGATCGAAGAGCTGGTCGACGAGGAGCTCGTGCGCGTGCGGCGCGACCGCTTCTGGCTCGAGATCGAGATCAACACGAGCGTGCTGTTCGCTTCCGGCAGCGCCGAGATCGCGACGGGCGCCCTGCCGATCGTGGACCGGCTCGGCGGGATCCTGTCGGGCACCCCGACCCGAATCTACGTCGAAGGGCACAGCGACGAGCTGCCGATCGCCACGCCCGCCTTCCCGTCGAACTGGGAGCTGTCGGCCGCGCGCGCCGCGAGCGTCGTCAGGATGTTCGCGGCCGAGGGCGTCGAGCCGCAGCGCATGGCCGTCGTCGGCTTCGGCGAGTTTCAGCCGGTCGCGGACAACGACACGCCGGAGGGGCGGCGCTTCAATCGGCGGGTCGTGATCGTCGTCATGGCCGGCCGGGAACGGATCAAGACGCAGCGTACGCTCGAGGCGCTCGGCCTGTCGGCGAAGCCCGCGCCGGCCGCGCCGGAGACGACGTCGTGAAAACCTGGAGCGTCTGCAATCAGAAGGGCGGCGTCGGCAAGACGACCACGGCCGTCACGCTCGCGAGCCTGCTCGCCGAGCGCGGCCGGCGCACGCTGCTCGTCGACCTCGACCCGCACGCGTCAGCGAGCGCTTACCTGCTCGAGGACCGCGACTCGCCCGGCGTCATGGCGCTGTTCGCGGCCGCGCTCGAGGCGGGCGGCGCGCGGCACGGCCGAGCGGAGCCCGGCGCGGGCGGGCTGCTGCGGCACGCGGAGCCGACGGCGCAGCCGAACCTTTCGATGCTGCGGGCGACGCCGGCGCTGGCGTCGCTCGAGCGGCGCAGCGCAGGGCTCGAAGGCATGGGCGCCGCGCTGTCCCGGGCGCTCGCGGCCGCCGGCGGCGCGGTGGATCACGTCGTCGTGGATTGCCCGCCGACCCTCGGGCTGCTGATGATCAACGGGCTCGCCGCGGCGGACCACGTGCTGATTCCGGTGCAGACCGAGCACCTCGCGCTCGAAGGCTTGAGGCGGATGCTGTCGACGCTCGCGATGGTGCAGCGCTCGCAGCGGCGCGACATCCCGCGCACGATCGTGCCGACGATGTTCGACCGGCGCACGCGCGCGAGCTGTCACGCGCTCGAGCAGCTTCGCGTCGATCACGCGCAGGCGCTGTGGCGCGAGGCCGTGCCGATCGACACGCGGCTGCGGGACGCCGCGCGCTCCGGGCAGCCGGCGCCGGCCTACAGCCCGCAGAGCCGCGCCGTCGCGGCGTACCGGCGGCTGCTCGAGGGACTGCTGGCAGAGCCGTCGGACGCGCCCGACGACGCCGAAGCCTGGCAAGGCGAATGCGCGGTGGCTTCGTGAGCGCGCCGATCGAGCGCCGCTGCGAGGCGGCGCTGCAGGACTACCTGGACGGCCTGCTGCCCGCGAGCGACGGCGCGCCGACCGAAAATGCGTCGGCCGGCGACACGCCGGTCAATGGCGAGCCCGCCGCCGACGCCCGGAACGTGGCCGGCGCGTACTGGCTCGTCAGCGCCGGCGGGGTCGCGCTGGCGCTGCCGGCCGCCGAGGTGGCGCCGCTCGAGTCCGGCGCGGCGGAATCCGCGGACGCCGTCGTCGACGTCGCGCTGATCGTCACGGGCCGGCCTTCGCCGCCCGGCGAAGCGCTGCGACATCTGCGGCTGCGCGCGCATCCGGCGCATGTGCTGCGCGTCGCGGCGGTGACGCGCCTGATCGACGTCCCCCCGGACCGGATCCGCTGGCGCACGAGCGCGCACCCGCGCCCGTGGCTCGAGGGGATCATGCAATCGCCCGCGGCCGCCGTGCTGTCGGTCGCGGAGCTCGTAAAGGAGGCGCAACGTGGAGAGTGAAGCGCTCTACAGGACGATGCTCGACGCCCGAGCGCTGCTCGATTCGGCCGCGGACGATGGGCCGGGGGCAGCGGGAGAACGCTGCATCGCGTTTCGGGTCGCGGACGAGCTCTACGCCGTCAGCCTCGGCGCGGTGCGCGAGGTCGTCGTGCCGCCGGACATCGTGCCGGTGCCGGGCGCCGGCCCGGACGTGCTCGGCGTGACCAACCTGCGCGGCAGCGTCGTGACGGTCGTCAACGCCCGAACGCTTTTCGGCCTCGCCGGGTGCCCGGACGGCGCGGCCGCGCGCGTGCTGATCGTCGATCGCGGCGCCGGCTGCGTCGGCGCGCTGGTGGATGCGGTCGAGGACATCATTCTCGTCGATCCCGACGGCCTCGGCCCCGTGTCCGGATCGCGCGCGCCGCAGGCTCAGCTGCGCGGATCGCTGATGCTCGGGGAGCAGATCGCATTCGTCGTGCACGGCGACGCGCTGTGCGGCGTCGGGCCCGCGAATCGGGGCTGAGCGCGGCCGGCCCGATGCGACGCGTCGCGGACAAGGACACGGTGCTGCCGGTATCCAGGGTACGCGGCGTGAGGCATACTCCGCCTGTGAACGAAGAGTCCCGTCGGAGCGAGCCCCGCTCGCCGGGCGGCAAAGAAGAACGGCAGCAACGATCCCGCAGGCGCGGCGGCTCCGAGTCTCCCGCCGGCGGCTCCCGGATCGACGAATACGCGTGATGGCCTCACTCGACGCGCTCAGGCTGGCTTCGCTGTTCGCGGGGCTGGTCCTGCTCGTGCTGGCCGTCTATCTGATCCGGCTTCAGATCGCGATGCGCGCGCGTCTCGACGCGCTCGGCCGGACGCTCGACGCGCAGCAGTACGAGCTCGACACCTTGCGGCAGCAGGTGCGGGACCTCGGCGAGGCGGCATTCGCCGCGGGCGGCCGCGAGCGGCAGCTGGCCGAGCAGGTCGAACAGCTGACGCAGCAGCAGGAGCAGATGCTGTCCCGCGACGGGGACACGGCGCCGTACGTGCAGGCCATTCGGTCGGCCCGATCCGGCGCGTCGGCCGAGAGCCTGATCAGCGCCTATGGCCTCAGTCCCGGCGAAGCCGAGCTGGTCGTGGCGCTGCACGGCCCCCGCGGCCGCGGAGACGCCTGAGCCGGCTTCCGCGCCGGCGAGGAAGCCGGGCTGCAGGGTGCGCAGCGGCCGGTCAGCCGCCGAGCGAGCTCTTCAGCGCCTCGACGTCGTCCTGATGCTGACTCAGGATCTCTATGACGCTGCTGCCTTTCGCGGCGGTAAGCCGCCGCACGGCCGGGCACGCCGCAGCGTCGAGCTCCGCGTCCACGGCGGCCAGCGCCTTCGCGGCGATCAGCACGTCCGTCAGCGACTCCGGGCCCTCGAGCTCGGCGTCGAAGTCGTCCTGATGCTCCACCGCGTGCTGAATCGCTTCCGGCAGGCCCCACTTGTCGAGAATGGCCTTGCCGATCGCGGCCTGCCAGCCGCTCGCGACGTCGCGGATGTCGACGTCCGGATGGAACAGGGTGAAGTCTTCCGAACCCTCTGCCCGCATGACGATGTACAGGCGGCCGAGCCCGTGCAGCAGCCCCGCGAGCAGAGCCTGGTCGGCGTTGAGCCGCGTGCAGCGCCGGGCCAGCACGTGGCAGACGGCGGCCAGATGCAGGCTTTCGCGCCAGATCGCCTCGATCTCGCCGCGGCCGGCGTCGGAGTAGACGTCGCGCTTGCGCAGCTGACGCATTGCGAACGCGACCGCGATCGTGCGCACCATATTCATGCCGAGCCGGGTCACGGCGTTGCGCAGGTCCGTGATCTCCTTGTCGGCCGGCTTGAAAGCGACGGAGTTCGCCGTGCGCAGCACCTCGGCGGCCAGCGCGGGGTCGGAGCCGAGGATCGCCACGATGTCCTGGGCGCTCGAGTCGGGCGACTGCAGCGCCTTCTGGATGCGAAGCACGGCGTCGGGGAAGGCCGGCAGGTCGAGCCGATCCTCCTTCAGATCTTCCGCAAGCTGCTCGACGAAGCTGAAGCCTGCTGCGTGCGCGGTCGTCGACATGGATCCCTCCTCGGCCGGTCACAGTACGAGCCGTTAGCCCGTTGTCGGCAGGCCTTTCGGGAACTTGAGCCGCGCGGGAGGGGCGGCGGCCCGTCGGAAGGGGCGCCGCCGGCGTGCCGGGGGGCGGGTTCCGGGGCCGGGCGGGAGTGGCGCGGGCCCGGTCAGGCGCTCGGCTGCAGGCGCGAGCGCCGCTGCATCATCAGGCCGGCGCCGCCTTCGTTGACGTGGGCCACGACGGCCTTGCGGCGGTGCAGGCGCACGACGTCGTTCAGGTTCACGGCGAAGACGAGGTTGACCACGGTACCTGCCGGCAGTCCGAGCGCCTCGATCTCGAGAAAAACTCCCATGGCAGAAAGGTTTCTCGCCCGACAACGCTGAAACCGACCGCCCGGTACCGACAGATAGACCGTGGTCGAAACTTTGCTTCTTTCCAGTAGACGGCGTTCCATCCGCTAGCGCCTCTCTTATAAGTTTTAGCCCCGCCCCTCGCGCATGGGCGAAGAATGCCCCGCGGCCCGTCAAAATCAAGGCTTGATTTTCAGGGGGCGCCATGGCTCCCGCAGACCCTCGGCGGCTGCTCGACGTATCGTGGAGTACGCCGGAAGCGCCGCGCGCCGCGGCGCCCGGCCCGCGTGGGGCCGACGAGAGCGGGCGAGCTTATGTTCATTCGCCAGCGCGCGCGACGATGGCGAAGCTGTCGCCGGTCTAGTATCTTAAGCGCGGCGCCGCTGCCGGGTGCCCTGACGAAGTCGATCTCCGAGCCGGTCTCGTCCGGTCCGCGCTTTCGACTGCTCGATCGTTGTGTCAGTTGACACTCCCACGGTCAGGCCAGACAATACCCGGCTTATGTCCGCGGAGGGGTACCCAAGCGGTCAACGGGGGCAGACTGTAAATCTGCTGGCTATGCCTTCGTAGGTTCGAATCCTACCCCCTC
>JAFGNC010000540.1 GCA_016927175.1 Gammaproteobacteria bacterium
CGACTCCCGCGGCGTCCGCTCGGCGTCTCCGGATCCTCGCGGCCGCTGCTGGTAGGGCTGCCCGCCCGCAGGTACACCGCGCGCCGGGCGGCGCGCCGTCAGGCCTCGCGCCGCGCCGCGCTCCGCATCTCGAGCAGGCTGTCCAGGATCAGCAGCGCGGCGCCGATCGTGATCGCGGAGTCGGCCACGTTGAAGGCCGGGAAATACGCGTCACCGTAATGCACGTGAATGAAGTCGACGACGTGGCCGAACCGTATCCGGTCGATCACGTTGCCGAGGGCGCCGCCCATGACGAGCGCGAGCCCCGCCGCGAGCAGGCTTTGACCCTTCCTCGGCAAGCGCAGCAGCCAGATCGCGATGCCGAGGCTGACGACGATGCCGAGCCCGGTGAAGACCCAACGCTGCCAGCCCGACGCCGTGCTCAGAAAGCTGAACGCGGCGCCTTCGTTATGGAGCCTCACGAGGTTCAGCACCGGCAGCAGCACGATCTCGTCGAACTCGCGGAAGTTCTGCATGATCAGCAGCTTCGTCCACTGATCGAGCACGATCACCGCGAGCGACAACAGCAGCCATCGGCCGGCGCTCGCGCGGAGTGACCAGCGGCCGCTCATGCAGCGTCCTTTGCCAGCCGAATGACCCAGCTGTGCTCGCCGTGAGTCTGCTCGGCTACGAAAGCCGAGCCGTCCGGCGGATCCTGCCAGCGGCTCGCGAGCGTCTCGCTCATCAGGTAATCGCGATACTCGCCGAGCGCGCGCTGCACGGCCTCATCGCCCTCTACCTTCAGCACGATGCGGTCGGAGACGTCGAGCCCCGCCTGCTTGCGCGCGTCCTGCACGGCGCGAACGAGCTCGCGCGCGAGTCCCTCGCGACGCAGCTCGTCGTTCAGCGTCGTGTCGAGACCGACCAGATAGCCGCCCTCCTCCGCACAAGCGAAGCCCTCCGCGGCCACGCTTTCGACCAGCAGCGCCTCGGGCTCGAGCTCGATCGGCTGCCCCGCGACCTCGATCGTCTGCGTTTCCCCGCGCGCAACGGCCGCGGCGATGGCCGCGGCGTCCGCGGCCGCCAGCTGCTCGCGGATCGCCGGAATCAGCTTACCGTAGCGCTTGCCGAGCAGCGGCAGATTGGGCTTGATCCTGTAGCTCACGAGGCTCGCGTCGCGCAGCAGCAGCTCGACCGCCTTGACGTTGAGCTCCTCGAGAACCTGATCGCCGTGCCGCTCGATCGCGCGCTCGCCGTCTGCGTCGGGCACACGCACCAGCAGCCGCGCCAGCGGCTGCCGTACCTTGAGCCGGGAGTCGTTGCGCGCGGCGCGGCCGAGGCCGACGATGCGCTGCACGACCGCCGTCTCGTTCAACAGCGTGCGATCGAGCCGCTCCGGGCGGTGCTTCGGCCAGGCCGCCATGTGCACGCTCGCCGGCGCCTCTTCGTCGACCCGCCGCGCGAGATTCTGGTACATGGCCTCCGCCAGGAACGGCATGAACGGCGCGAGCAGCTTCGACAGCGCGTCGAGGCACTCGTACAGCGTCACGTAGGCCGACTGCTTGTCGTCGCCGCTGGCCGCCTTCCAGAAGCGCCGCCGGTTGCGCCGGATGTACCAGTTGCTGAGCTGGTCTACGAAGCGCTCGATCGCGGCGCCGGCCGCGAGCGCGTCGTAGCGCTCGAGCGCCGCCGTCGCGGCGCGGATCGTGTCCTCGAGCAGCGATACGACCCAGCGGTCGATTTCGGGGCGCCGCTCGTACGGCACGCGCCGGCGAAGGTCGACCTCGTCGAGCCGCGCGTACATGACGAAGAACGCGTACGTGTTCCACAGCGTGTTGATGAAGCTGCTCGCGACGTCGCCGATGATGTCGACGGACACGCGCTTCTGCACGTCCGGCGCGACCCGCGCCGTGAAATGCCAGCGCAGCGCGTCGGCTCCGACCGCGTCGAACACGTCGTACGGGTCGACGATGTTGCCGAGCGACTTCGACATCTTCTTGCCGTCCTGATCGACGATCAGGCTCAGGCAGATCACGTTTTTGTAGGCGGCGCTGTCGGACACCATCGTCGCGATCGCGTGCAGCGTGTAGAACCAGCCGCGCGTCTGATCGATGGCCTCGCAGATGAAGTCCGCCGGAAAGCTCTGCTCGAACACGTCCCGGTTCTCGAACGGATAATGCCACTGCGCGTACGGCATCGATCCGGAGTCGAACCAGCAATCGATGACCTCGGCGACGCGGCGGTACTCGCGGCCCTCGTGCACGAACGTGACGTCGTCGACGGCCGGCCGGTGCAGATCGAGCGCGGCGAGGTCCCGCCCGGAGCGCTGCTCGAGCTCGGCGACGGAGCCGATGCAGATGTAGTTGCCCTCGCCGTCGGTCCACAGCGGCAGCGGCGTGCCCCAGAAGCGCTCCCGTGACAGCGCCCAGTCGATGTTGCTCTCCAGCCAGTTGCCGAAGCGCCCGTCGCGGATGTACTCCGGCACCCAGTTGATGCCCTTGTTCAGCTCGACGAGGCGGTCGCGGAAGTCGGTCGTGCGGATGTACCACGCGTTCTTCGCGTAATAGATCAACGGGTCCCCGGTGCGCCAGCCGAAGGGATAGTTGTGCAGGTAGCGCTCTTCGCGGAACAGCAGACCCCGATCGCGCAGCAGGCCGGCGATGACGGGATCGGCTTCCTTGAAGAACAGGCCCGCGACAGGTGCCACGTCCGGCAGGAAATAGCCGTCGTCACCGACGCCGTGCAGCACCGGCAGACCGTGCAGCTGACCGAGCTTCAGGTCATCCTCGCCGTAAGCCGGCGCAATGTGCACGATGCCCGTGCCGTCCTCGGTCGTGACGAAATCGGCGGTGCGCACGCGCCAGGCCGCATCGGCCGCGGCTGCGCCGACCGGCAGGTAGTCGAACAGCCGTTCATAGCGCATGCCGTCGAGCTCCCGCCCGGGCGCGCTTCTGACGATCTCGAGCGCCCCTTCGCCGCCCGCCGCGTCGTCACCGAACACGGCCGAGATCAGATCGCGCGCGAGGATCAGCGTCTCGCCGCCGTGCCGGACCCACACGTACTCGACGTCTGGGTGAACGGCCAGCAGCAGATTCGACGGCAGCGTCCACGGCGTCGTGGTCCAGACAAGAAAATACGTATCGTCGGCGTCGGACACGCTGAATCGCACGTACACCGACGGATCCTCGACCTCCCGATAGCCGAGCGCGACCTCGTGCGACGACAGCGTCGCGCCGATGCGCGGGTCGTACGGGACGACCTTGTAGCCCTGATACATCAGGCCGCGGTCCCAGATGTTCTTCAGCAGGCTCCAGACCGACTCGATGTAGTCGTTGTGCAGCGTGAAGTAGGCTTCGCTCATGTCGACCCAGAAGCCCATGCGCTCCGTCATCGCCTCCCAGTCGCCGACGTAGCGCATCACGGAAGAGCGGCACTGGTCGACGAAGGCCTTGATGCCGACCTCCTGCTCGATGCGCTTCTTGTCGAAGATGCCGAG
>JAFGNC010000013.1 GCA_016927175.1 Gammaproteobacteria bacterium
AGCTGCAGGGCCGAGACGTTGATCGACAGCTCGTCGAACAGAAGCCCCGCGCCCTGCCAGGCCACGAGCTGGGCGACGGCCGTGTCGAGCACCCAGCCGCCGATGTCGCCGATCAGCCCCAGGCGCTCGGCCATCGGAACGAACTCCGACGGGCTCACGAAACCGCGGGCCGGGTGCGGCCAGCGCAGCAGCGCTTCGAGGCCGACGATGCGCCCGCTCTCGAGGTTCACCTGCGGCTGGTAGTACAGCAGGAAGGAGCGGCGCTTCAGGCCCTGGCGCAGATCCGACTCGAGCTCCAGCTGCCCGCGAAAGGCGCTGATCAGATGCGGCTGAAAAATCTGCATCGTCGCGCCGCCCCGCTCGCTGCCGGTTTTCATCGCGGCGTAGGTCTGGTCGACGAGCTCGTCGAACGCGACTTCACCGTCGGCGGCCGTCGCGCCGATGCTCACGGTCACGGACATCTGGCGGTCGCCGACGGTCAGAGGCCTTTCGAAGAGCCGGTCCACCTCGTCGTCGATGCCGGCGATCGCGTCGACCGGGCTCGGCGACGACGTCAGCAGCAGAAACGTTCCGGGCGTATCGTGCGCGACGACGTGGGAGCGTCCGAATGCCTCGTCCAGCGTGCGGCCGACCGCGCGCAAAAAGATGCGCCCGAAGGAGTTGCCGAAGCTGCTCAGCACGTTGTCGTACTGGTCGATCTTCAGCATCAGCATGCAGACGCTCCGGCCCTCGCGCCGCGCCCGGGCTGCGACGCTGCGGAAGATCCACTCGAGCCTCGCGCGCGTCGCGAGCCCGGTCGCGGCATCGGAAGCCGGCGCCGCGGCAGCGCTCCATTGCAGCGACGCGGCGCGCGAGAAGGCTTCGCCGACGTTCGCCCGCAGCAGCGCGGGGTCGATCGGCTTGGTCAGGAACTTGTAGATCGCGCCGCTCTCCATCGCGCGCGCGACCTCCTCGACGTCGGCCGCGCCGGACAGGATCATCCTGACCGTGTCGGGGTAGGCGTCGCGCACGCGCGCCAGGAACTCCGTGCCCTTCGTTCGCGGCATGCGCTGGTCCGACACGATCACGTCTACGCGGTGCTCGGAGAGAAGCTCCATGGCGCGTTCCGCGCCGTCGGCGACGTGAATCGTGTACCCGTCGCGATAGAGGATTCGCCTCAGCCCCTCGCAGACCTGCAACTCGTCGTCTACGAGCAGCAGCGTCTTCGGCTTCTCGATGACGTGTTCGGAAACTCGATCGGGCATGGCGATCACATCGCGTCCGCGGCCGTCAGAGCGGGGCAGGCCCCCCGTTCCTCGAGCCGGCCCTGCGGCAGGCGGATCACGAATCGCGCGCCGCGGCCCTGCGGGGCCGGCTCCACGGAAAGGGTGCCGCCGTGCTGGCCGTGGATGACGCGATGCGAGATCGCGAGCCCCTGTCCCGTGCCCTTACCGACCTCTTTCGTCGTGAAGAACGGGTCGAAGATCCTGTCGCGAATCGCGTCCGCGATGCCGGGGCCGTCGTCCTCGACGGAGATCTCGACGCATTCGGCCCGCGTCCTGGTGGCGACCCTGATGTGGCCGAGCTCGCCCTTCGGGCGCGCTTCCTCGACCGCCTGCGCCGCGTTGATCAGCAGATTCAGCACGACCTGGTTGAACGCGGAGACGTTGCACGGCACGAGCGGCAGATCGGGGTCGAGGTCGAGCGTCAGCTCCGCGACATACTTCCATTCGTTGCGCGCCACGGTCGCCGTGCTTTCGATGGCCCGGTTCAGATCGGCGGGCTGCAGCGCATCGCTCCCCGGATGGGAAAAATTCTTCATGGCCAGCACGATGCGGGTGATCTGCTGGAGGCCGGCGCTCGACTGCCGCAGCGCGGCGGGCACTTCCTTGCTCAGGAACGGCACGTCGGCCTCACTCCAGATCCGCCGGCTGCGCGCGGGATCCGCTTCCCCGCGCAGCGCAATGCGCTCGTAGTCCTCGAGCACCGGCGTCAGATCCTTCCACACGGCCGAAAGAAAGCTGACGTTGTCGCTGACGTACTGCGTCGGAGTATTGATCTCGTGCGCGACGCCAGCCGCGAGCTGACCGATCGATTCGAGCTTCTGGGCGATCCTCAGCTGAGACTCGACGCTCTCACGCTCGGCGATCTCCCTGCGCAGCGCGGCATTGACGTCGGCGAGCTCCTGCGTCCGGCGCGCAACGCGCGACTCGAGGTCGTTGTTCGCACGGGCGATCGCCTGCAGATATCCGCGGACCCGGGCCACCATGACGGCGCTGAACGCGAGCAGCAGCAACGCGACGACGAACAGCGCGCTCCTGTAGCGGCTGGCCGCGGCCGAAGTCTCGGCGAGCCGCGCGGTAAGGCGCGCGTTCTGCTCGAAGATGGCGACCGGAAGCTCGATGAACGGCGGCGACTGCATCAGCCGCGTCAGCCGGTCGATATAGTCGATCAGGTTCAGCGAGTGCGCGCGGAGCACGTCCCATTCCTCGAGGTCCGTCACGGCGCTGCCGACAGCAGGATTCTCGAGAACCGCGCGCAGCCTGTTCGCCGCCTTCGGGTCGCGGCGCGCGAGAAAGTCGAGGAACGCCCGTTCGACGGCGAAGAGGGCGTCGCGGGTCGCGGGCGAATCGACGCCCGGCCCCGTCCACAGCCGCTCGATCATCTCGTGCGCGATCGCGCGGGAGTTTCGCAGGATGGATTGCTCGGACTTGAAGTCCTCCACCATCAGGAGCTTGCGCTCAGCGGGCGCGAGGATCGCGCGTTCGCCGTCCGGCAGGATCGACGCGAGCGCGAGTGCGGTCTCCCGCAGATCCTTCTGCTGCGCGGTCAGGACGTCGAAATCCGTGTGCATCTCGAACGCAAGCAGGAAGATCGAGCCGTCCATGCGGATGTTCTGCGTCTCGAGCTCGTCGAGCGCCTGCTTCAGCTCGCGGAACTCGCGCTGGCCGGTGTGGTTCGACATGACGAGCAGCAGCACCAGGCACGCCAGCAGAGCGGCGCCGACGAGGATCTGGGCGCGGACGCTCGTCACGGCGCCGATCAGCGTCTTCACAGCAGCGACTCGTCCAGCTCGCCCGACAGCGACCGCAGGAAATCCCCGAGGCGCTCGACCTGCTCGTCGTCGGCAGGGCGGCCGAGCTGGTAGCGGATCATCGCGCGCACGGCCTCGTCGAGCGTCGCGGCGCTGCCGTCGTGAAAGTAGGGCGCCGTCGCGGCCACGTTTCTGAGGCTCGGCACTTTGAACCTGAAACGGTCCTGTTCGCGGCCGGTCACGTTGAAGCGGCCGTAGTCGGCCGCGACGAGGCTGCCGCGGTCCTCGAAGTAGTCGCCCATGACTCCGAACCGCTGAAACAGGTTGCCGCCGACGTTGCGGCCCTGGTGACAGGAGATGCAGCCGAGGTCGACGAACGTCTCGTAGCCCCGACGCGCGCCGTCGCCGATGGCGGCTGCGTCGCCGCGCAGGTACCGGTCGAACGGCGAGTCGGGCGTCACCAGCGCGCGCAGGTACGTGGCCGTGGCGTCGATGATCTCGTCGCGTCCGGGGCGCGTGCCGTAGACGCGCGCGAACTGCTCGACCATGCTCTCGTCGTCGCGGAGCCGGCGCTCGATCACGCTCCAGTCGCCGCCCATTTCCGTCGGGTTCTGCACGGTCTCGGCGACCTGCGCTTCGAGCGTCAATGCGCGGCCGTCCCAGAACTGGGCGAGATTCAGGGAGCTGTTCAGCACCGTCGGCGCGTTGACCGCCGTGGCTGCGCCTCCGACGCCGATCGAGTACCGCCGGCCGTCGTCTCCCCCGCGCCCGAGGTCGTGGCAGGTTGCGCAGGAGATGCTGTCGTCCGCGGACAGGCGCGTGTCGTTGTAGAGCGCCTTGCCGAGGCGCACCTTCGCCGGATCCGCGGGCGGCGGAGGCGGCAGAGGCGTGATGCTGCCGGCCGCCGGCGGCTCGGGCATGCCAAAGTCGTAGGCGGCGAAATCGCTGCGCGAGTGCTGATCGGAGCAGGACAGCAGCGCGGCAGCCAGCAGCGGCAGCAGCATTCGGGAGCTAGGATGTCTCTGTGGCATGTTCACGGCGCTTCGCAGCGCTCTACGGCTCCTGCTTTTCCCGCAGGGACTGGTCTCGGACGCAGGCCAGGGTGGTTTCCGGCGGCCTTCCCGCCGCCGATGCGCGCCATGGAACGTCTTTATCGCCTTCGCCCGGCCCGAATGAAGTGCGCGGCGGCAACGAGGTGGCAACGCGGCGGGATGCTAGAGACCGAATGCACAAGGTTCTGTGAGTACCGTCACGTACCAGGGCATGCCTGCGGAAATCCGCAACACAGCTTGCGGCGCGTACGAAGAACTGCCGCGTCATGCGAGCACGCCTCGCCCCGGCCGCGGGGCCGGCGTTGCGGCCCGCAGCGGCAGACCGCAGGGGCGCAACTGTGGGGGATCACCTGCGCGGGGCTTCGTCTTTTCCCGCCGGCGGCAGCCGGCCGGCAGTCATGCCGCCCTGTAGTCCGCGCGCACGGTCCCGACGGCCGCGATCTCGCGCTCGTGGTCGTTGTCGCGAGCGGTCTCGGCGAGCGCCGCGTCGTACCATTCGCGCATCGCCGGGTGCGCGAGCATCAGATCGGCGTAGGCGCACGCAGAATCGCTGAGAGGCAGGTCGTAGGTCTGCACGCGGAATACGACGGGCGCATAGAACGCGTCGACGGCCGTGAATGCCGGGCCGGCGAGATACGGGCCGCCGAACCGGCCGCGCCCTTCGGTCCACAGCTCGTCGATGCGCCCGACGTCGGCGAGCAGCGCCGGGTCGATTCCGCGAAGCTCGACGCGCTGGCCGCAGGTCATCGAGCAGCGCGCGCGCAGCGCGTCGAAGCCGGAGTGCATCTCGGCCGCAGCGCAGCGGGCCCAGGCGCGCGCGATCCGGTCGGCGGGCCAGACGGCTGCGTGGCTCTCCGCCAGATACTCGGCGATCGCGAGCGAATCCCAGACGACGGTATCTGCGTCGTGCAGGCACGGCACACGCCCATTCGGCGCGAACGCGCGGAAGCGCTCCCGGTTCGAGCCGCCCTCGAACAGCATCAGCCGCTCCTCGAACGGCACTCCGAGCGCACGCATCAGCACCCACGGACGCAGGGACCAGGACGAATAGTTCTTGTTGGCGATGTATAACGTGTACATGGGCGCTCCCCGATCGGACGAAGCTCTAGGGAAGCTCTGCACAGGGTCCGTGGCGGCGCGCTGCGGCGTTGAAAATCGCATCGAAATGCTCACGTACTCCCGTGTACGCTGCGCGTTCGAAGCGATTCTCGCCTTGCATCGCATCCACCACGGACCCTGTGCAGAGCTTCCCTAGTCGGCAGCGGCCGTGGGCGGCGGCTCGGCGGCCAGCGGTCGCAGGCCCACGATATAGGCCAACTGGATCGCCGGTGCAATGGCTGGTAAGTTCTCGGAGGTACGCCGGCGGCGCCGGTGGGGAGGCTACACGATGACAAACGCACTGAACCGGTTCGCTCTGATCACGGCTCTGACGACGATGCCGCTGCTGGCTTGGGCCCAGTCGGGGGAGGGGGGCGCGCTGCCTCCGGACATCGATCCGGAATCGCTGTCGCGTCTGCCGGCGCTCGAGCGGAGCGACCTCGACGCCGAAGGCCAGCGCGTGTACGACCTCGTCGTCGGCGACGGGCCGCCGCCGCGCACCGGTCCCGCAGCCGTTTCGCTGTACAGCCCCAAGGTCGCCGAGGGCTTTCACATCCTCAACGATTACCTGCGCAGGCACGGCGAGCTCGAGCCGCGCGACTTCGAGGTCGCAATCCTGATCGCGGCGTGGGAGTTCGAGCAGGCTTATGAATGGTCCGCGCACGAAGCCGCCGCGCGACGCGTCGGCGTGCCGGACGCCGTGATCGACACGATCAAGCACGACCGCGAGATCGAGAACCTGAGCCCCAAAGACAGCCTGATCATCCGCTTCGGCCGGCAGCTGTTCAGGCAGCACGAGCTCGACTCGGCGACGTTCGCGGAGGCCGTCGAGCATTTCGGGGAGCGGGGCACGGTCGAGCTTGCCGCCATCATGGGCGATTACGTCATGGCCGGTCTCGTGCTGACGGCGGTGGACCAGCACCTGCCGGAGGATCGGCCGAATACGCTGCCGGCGCGCTGACGCTCGCGCGACGGGTCGCGCGAGCGTAGGCTGGCGCGATGGAGGCCCGTCGCGTCGCCGTCGACGATCTGATGCAGACCGGCTACGTCTACACGCTGACGGAGCCGATCGGGCGGAACTTCGCACCCGACTTCCAGCCGGAGCTGACGCCGAAGAAGATGCTGGCGCTCGGCGTGTTCGGCGGCAGGTACCTGACGGACTGCACGGTGGAGTTCCCGGCCGATTGGTTCGCCGGGGCGAAGCTGTCGCCGCGGCGCGATCCCCGGCTCAACTACTTCGGGGTCGACGCGTCGCAGTCACTCGCCGAGTGGCGGCGCAAGGGGTGGATCTACGCCGAAGACCCGCGCGGCTGGTTCCAGTGGTACTGCCGCTATCACATGGGCCGCAGGTGCGTCGACGACGCGCGCCAGATCAAACGCTGGCGCGCGATGCGTCGGCACGCGGCGCAGATCCGCCGGCACTGCGAGCGGGGCGACGTCGATTGCCGGCCGCGCCAGCGGCAGGCGCTGCTGCAGTGGGCCTACGATTCCCGCAGGATCTGAAGCCTCTGCCGCGCTAGGGAAGCTCTGCACAGCCCCCGTGGTGGATGCGATGCAAGGCGAAAATCTGGTCGAAAGCGCAGCGTACACGGGAGTACGTG
>JAFGNC010000541.1 GCA_016927175.1 Gammaproteobacteria bacterium
AAATTCGCATGTGTCGCATCCGCGACGGTAAGGGCGAAGTAAGGCGCCTCGCTCGTCAGCCGATCGTGCTCGAAGAACGGCCGGTTAACGGGACTCGCGAGCGCGAGGTAGGGAAACGTGAGGGGCTCGCGCATCGAATCGCCCCACAGCCCGCCGTCGAGATTGACGGCCGCGCGGCATCTTTCGTCGGATTTGCAGATCTCCGTGACGGCGCCGCCGCCGAAGGACATGCCGGCCCGCGCCCGACGTTCACGTCCGTCGACACCGCGCCCCGGCCGCCTCTGCTGGCTCTCACCGCCTCAAATCGCGACAGGGTGCGCGTGCGTGCAGCCGGGCGTCGAGCTCGCGGACGAGCGCTTGCTCGAGCCGTGGACGGGCACGCGGCTTCGCGACGCGGTCGACTTGAGTGCGGTTCGCCTGCGGGATTGGACGGCGGTCCCGATCCCGGGACGAGGCGCCGCGGTTGCGGGACGTCGAGGCACGCCACCCATTCCCGCGATCCGGTATTTCCCACGGGACCAGCGTGTTACGCGCGTAGCTCGATTGGCACGGCAGTTGCTGCGGCAACACGACGCTTCGTCTTTAGGCAAGGCCGGTCATGACGCTCCTGAAGCATGCGATTCGCCAACTGATGCTCCACCCCGGCATCGCGGGGATCGTCATCGTGATGCTAGCGCTCGGCATCGGCTCGGCCACCGCGATCTTCGCGCTGTTCCATCAGGTCCTCGTGCAGCCGCTGCCGGTGCCGGCGCCGGAGCGGCTCGTCAATATCGAGTTCTCGCAGGGCGAGGCGCTGAGCTATCCGATGTTCCGCGATCTCGAGGCGGACCAGGACATTCTCACGGGCATTGGCGCCTACACGCCGTTCACGGCCAACGTCCTGCTCGGCGAAGCTCCGCACCGGGTTTCCGGCGCATTCGTCACCGGCGGCTACTTCGAAGTCCTGGGGCTCGGTCCCGCGCTCGGGCGGCTGATCGGCCGTGAGGACGATGCCCGGCTCGGCGAGTCGGCCGTCGTCGTGCTGAGCCACGCGTTCTGGCGGAGCCGGTTCGGCGGCGATTCGAACGTCGTCGGGCGCGTGCTGAACGTCAATGGGCGGCCGCTGACGATCGTCGGCGTCGCGCCCGAAATGTTCTCGGGCACGCGGCTCGGTCTTCGCACCGAAGTCTTCGTGCCGGTCGCGATGCGTTGGGAGCTGCTGGGCCGCTTCGTGGGCCCTGACAGCGCGAGCAACCGAGGCTTCAGGTGGATGTTCGCGTTCGGACGCCTCCCGGCCGGCGTCTCGATCGACGAGGCTTCGGCCGGTCTCGACACCCTCTACCGGCGCATTCTCGCCGAGATCGAGGCGCCGCTTCGATCTTCGGACGATGAACGTCGCGAGCTGCTTGCGCAGCGGCTTGAGCTCCTGCCCGGCGCCCGCGGGCAGGGATCGATTGCGGGCGCAGGAGGATCGCTGACGCTGCTGCTCGGGCTGACGCTGCTCGTGCTCCTGATCGTCTGCGTGAACGTTGCGAATCTGTTGCTGGTGCGCGGCGCCGCGCGGGCAGGCGAGATGGCGGTACGCGAGTCTCTCGGCGCAAGCCGCGGACGGCTCGTCGCGGAGCTGCTCATCGAAAGCGCCGTTCCAGCAGCGATCGGCGGGCTGCTGGCGCTGCCCGTCGCATCGCTCATCCTTGCCGGGACGACGGCGGTTCTCCCGCCGAATCTCGCCGCCGGGCTGACCATGACGCTCGGCTCGACGGCGGTCTCGTTCGCCGTTCTCGCGACGATCGCCGCAGCAGCGCTTTTCGGCGTGTTCCCGGCCTTGCGCTCCGCGCGCATCGAGCCGGCGGTCGCGATGAAGGGGCAATCCGCGCACGCGCTCGGCGGGCATGCGGCGCCTCGCGTTCGCGCCGCGCTCGTCACGGTGCAGATCGCCTTCTCGCTCGTGCTGCTCGTTCTCGCGGGTCTTTTCGCGAGGAGCCTGCTGAACGTCGCTCGGATCGACCTCGGGATCGACGTCGATTCGCTCGTGACCTTCAGCGTCGCCCCGGACCCGAACGCCTACGAGCCGGAGGAGGCTTCCGTGCTCTATCGGCGGATCGAGGAAGCGATCGCCGCGCAGCCGGGGGTCGTCGACGTTGCGACGGCGTTCGTGCCGGTGCTCGCCGGAAACGAGTTCGATGCGACGTTCCCGCTCGAGCTCTCGGACGGCATGGAGGAGCCGGTCTCCGCGAGCTTCAACGTCGTCAGCGAGTCGTTTTTCAGAACCGTCGGCATCGACCTTCTCGAAGGCCGGGGTTTCGCCGAAGCCGCCGGGAGCGTTGCCGCGATCGTCAACGAGCAGTTCGTGCGGCGCTATCGCCTCGGAGACGACGCGATCGGCACGCGCGTAATGCTCGAGGATCGCGTTGAGATCGTCGGCGTCGTGGCCGATGCAGCATACAGCGAGATAAAGGGCGAGGTGCCGCCGCAGCTCTTCGTGCCGCGGGGCGCCATCGATCTGACGGCGTTCGCCGGCTCGGCGGCCCCGACGTTCTACGTGCACACCACCGTCGATCCCGACGTGCTGCTGCAAACGATCCCGCCCGTCATCGCGGAGATCGATCCGGCACTGCCGGTCGATGGTTTGAAAACCCTGCGCCGCCAGGCGCGCGAGAGAGTGTTCGTCGATCGGCTGGTCGCGATGCTGTCGAGCGGCTTCGCGGCGCTAGCCACGCTTCTCGCCGCGATCGGGCTCTACGGCATCATCTCGTACAACGTCGCGGCGCGAACGCGCGAGCTCGCCGTACGGCTTGCGGTCGGGGCGCGACCCGGTGGACTCCGCTGGATGGTCATGAGACAGGTGGTTGGCATGGCCGCGATCGGGCTTTCGATCGGTCTCGTCGCAGCGATCGGGCTCGGGCGGGCTGCCGAGGGCCTCCTGTTCGGACTTTCGGGCCGCGATCCGTTGGTGCTTGCCGCAGGCGTGGCGGTGCTCGGCGCGGTCGTGCTCGCCGCGAGCTTCATTCCCGCTCGGCGAGCATCCGCGGTCGCGCCAATGGAGGCGCTGCGGCACGAGTGACGCTGCGGAAGCTTACGCTTCTTCTTCGCGCAACAGCTTGAGAAGTGTGTCGGTCGCGCCGTCGGTGACGACCTTGTTTTCCAGAGAACGACTATGTTTTCGAGGAATCGACTTTGTTTTTCAGGTAACGGCTTTGTTTTCGACGCACACATGTCCGTTACCAAGCGTACGCGCTACTCCACCGTCACCGACTTCGCCAGATTCCGCGGCTGATCCACGTCCGTGCCCTTTAGCACCGCAACGTGATACGCGAGCAGCTGAAGCGGCACGGTGTAGACGATCGGCGCGATCAGCCTGTCGGCGTGCGGCATGGACACGACCTTGACTCCGATCTCGGGCTCGATGCCCGTCTCGCGGTCGGCGAACACGTAGAGCTGGCCGCCGCGCGCGCGCACGACCTGCATGTTCGACTGCAGCTTGTCGAGCAGCTCGTTGTTCGGAGCGACGACGATGACCGGCATCTCCTCGTCGATCAGCGCGAGCGGACCGTGCTTGAGCTCGCCCGCGGCGTAAGCCTCGGCGTGGATGTACGAGATCTCCTTGAGCTTCAGCGCGCCCTCCATCGCGACGGGCCACATCGGGCCGCGGCCGAGGAACAGTGCGTGATGCTTCTCGGCGAAATCCTCCGCGAGCAGCTTGAGCATGTCGTTCATCGCGAGCACCTGCTCGACGGCTGCCGCGACATGATACAGGTGCGTGACGAACTCCTCCTCGCGCTCGGCCGACATGCCGCGATGACGGCCCAGCATCAGTGTCACGAGCAGCAGCGACAGAAGCTGCGTCGTGAACGCCTTCGTGCTGGCGACGCCGATCTCGGGGCCTGCCTGCGTCATCATCACGAGATCGGACTCGCGCACGATGGAGCTGTGCGGGCTGTTGCAGATCGTCAGCGAACCCACGTAGCCGAGCGACTTCGCCGCGCGCAGCGCCTCGAGCGTATCGGCGGTTTCGCCGGACTGTGACAGCGTCACGAACAGCGTGCCGGGCGGCACGACCGGCGCGCGGTAGCGGTATTCGCTCGCGATCTCGACGGTGCACGGCACACCGGCCAGCGCCTCGAGCCAATAGCGGCCGACCTTGCCCGCGTGGAAGCTCGTGCCGCACGCGACGATGTGGACGTTTTGTACCTGCGTCAGCAGGTCCGACGCATTCGGGCCGAGCGATTCGGGCACGACCCGGCGGTTCGCCACGCGGCCGTAAAGCGTGTCGGCCAATGCGCTCGGCTGATCGAATATCTCCTTCAGCATGAAGTGCCGATAGGGACCCTTCTCCGCCGCGTCCGAGCTCCACTGCGTCTCGTGCACCTCGCGCTCGACCGCGCGCCCTTCCGCATCGAAGATCTCGACGGACTCGCGGCGGATCTCGGCAAGGTCGCCCTGCTCGAGATAGATGAATCGCTGCGTCACGGGCAGCAACGCGGGAACGCCGCTTGCGACGAAGTTCTCGCCAATGCCGAGACCGATGACGAGCGGGCTCGCGATGCGCGTGACGACGATACGATCCGCATCGTGCGCGTCGAAGACGAGCAGCGCGTAGGCGCCGACGAAGCGCTGCGTCGCGAGACGCACCGCCTCGAGAAGGTCGTGCCCCTGCGTCAGGTAGTCGTAGATCAGGTGCGCCGCGACTTCGGTGTCGGTCTCGGACTCGAACTCGTAGCCTTTGGCGATCAGCTCATCTTTGATCGGCTGGTAGTTCTCGATGATGCCGTTGTGGATCACGGCTACGCGGCCGCCGGAGATGTGCGGATGCGCGTTCTGCTCTGTCACTCCGCCATGCGTCGCCCAACGGGTATGGGCGACGCCGAGCCGGCCGGCGAGCGGCGCCTTGTCGAGCTTCTCCTCGAGCTGCGACACCTTGCCGACAGTGCGGCACAGGGCAATGGCGTGGTTGGGCTGCACGACGGCGACACCCGCCGAGTCGTAGCCGCGATACTCGAGGCGCCGCAGGCCCTCGATCAGGACGGGCACGATGTTACGTTCGGCAACGGCTCCGACTATTCCGCACATGTATGGCTCATTTCGCTTTTTTGACGGGCCGCTTCCAGCCCGGAACGGTGGTCTGGCGCGCGCGCGCGACGGTCAGCTCCCCTGCGGGGGCGTCTTTGGCGATCGTGGACCCGGCGCCGATCGTGGCACCCTCGCCGACCTCGACCGGGGCCACGAGAGCCGTGTTGGAGCCGATGAACGCTCCGTCACCGATGACCGTGAGATGCTTGTTCGCGCCGTCGTAATTGCACGTGATGGTGCCGGCACCGACGTTGACGCCGGCGCCGACGGTGGCGTCGCCGACGTAGCTCAGGTGATTGACCTTGCTGCCGGCCGCGACGCGGGCGTTTTTCATTTCGACGAAATTGCCGACCTTCACGCGGTCAGCTAGCCGGGTGCCGGGCCGTATCCGCGCGTAGGGGCCGAGCTCGCATCCGTCCCCCGCCTCGAGCCCCTGCAGAACGGAATGGGCGTGCACGACGCTGCCGGTACCGAGCGTGGAGTCGGCAATCACGCAGTAAGGTCCGATGCGGACGCGGTCGCCGAGCCGGACTTCGCCTTCGAGCACGGCGCCGACGTCGATGAAGACGTCCCGGCCGACTTCGAGCGTACCGCGAACGTCCACGCGGTCGGGATCGGCAATCGTGACGCCGCGCGCCATCAGCGCTTCGGCCTGCCGGCGCTGGTACAGCCGCTCGGCCGCGGCGAGCTGGGCACGATCGTTGATGCCGAGCACCTCGGCGGGATCCGCGGCCAGCACGCCCTCGACCGGCACGTCCTCTTCTACGGCCATCGCAATCACATCGGTCAGGTAGTACTCGCCCTGGGCGTTGTCGTTGTCGAGGCGCGCGAGCCAGCGCCGCAGCTCTCGCGCCCGCACGGCCAGCAGCCCCGTGTTGATCTCCCGCAGCCGCCGCTCGTCGTCCGTGGCGTCCTTCTCCTCGACGATGCGCGCCACGCCGCCGCGCTCGTCGCGGATGATGCGTCCGTAGCCGTGCGGATCGTCGAGCTCCGCGGTCAGCAGCGCGAGGCGCCCGTCCTCGGCGGTGTGCGTCAACCGCTCGACGGTCGCGGCCGTGACGAGCGGCACGTCGCCGCACAGGATCAGGACGGTGTGATCGTCGGGAATTCCGGGCATGCCCTGCATGACCGCATGCCCCGTGCCGAGCTGCTCGGCCTGCCGGCACCAGACGAGGTCGCCGTCCGGGAAGGCCGCGCGCACCGTATCGCCGCCGTGGCCGAAAACGACGTGCACGGCGGCCGGACCGAGTGCCCGGGCCGTGCCGAGCACGTGCGCCAGCAGCGATCGGCCCGCCAGCGGCTGCAGCACCTTCGGCAGATCGGAATGCATGCGCTTGCCCTGGCCAGCCGCCAGAACGACGATCGATAGGGGCACGAAAAGGGATCCTTCTGGGCTCGTTTCGGCGAAATGATAGCGCGGTGCCGCTGCGGTGGTCGCGTAACGGGATCACAGGGACAAGGAGTCGGATCAGGGCACGGGCGGGGCCGGCGGCGGCGCCTTCCGCAGGCCCGGCGACGCCTTCTTGGACGCCCGGCTTCGCGCGCGCGCCGAGCCGGTCGCGCGAGCACCAGATGAGGCGCATCCATGTCGAGCCTCAAGAAGGCTCGGACCGCGACGCCGCGCGGCGCGGCGGCTAGCTGCCGCGCTTGCCCTTCAGCTTCTGCGCCGCCCGGTAGCGGGCCTCGGCCTCGACCAGCTCCGCTTGCGCCTGCTCGAGATCGATTTCGCCGGTGCGGCCTTCGAGCGCCTGGCGCGCCTTTTCGCGCGCCTCGAGCGCGGCGGACTCGTCGAGATCCTCGGCGCGTAGCGCGCTGTCGGCCAGGACCGTGATCAGGTGCGGCTGGACCTCCAGCACGCCGCCCGTCACGTAGAAGAACTGCTCCGGGCCTTCGTCCGTCTGCACGCGCACCTCGCCGGGCCGCAGATCCGTCAGCAGCGGCGCGTGGCGCGGCGCGATGCCGACGTCGCCCATCTTGGCCGGCGCGAACACCATCGTCGCCTCGCCGGAGAAGATGGCGCCTTCGGCACTGACGATTTCCACGTGGATGGTCATTCAGAACTCTCCAGTCAGTGCAGCGGCGGTCCTGCCCGGACCTGCGCCGCTACGCCAGCGCCTTTGCGCGCTCCTCGGCTTCCTCGATCGTGCCGACCATGTAGAACGCCTGCTCCGGCAGGTGGTCGTACTCGCCGTCGACGATCGCCTTGAAGCCGCGGATCGTGTCCTTCAGCGACACGTACTTGCCGGGCTGGCCGGTGAACGTCTCGGCGACCGAGAACGGCTGCGACAGGAAGCGCTGGATCTTGCGCGCGCGCTGCACGGTCAGCTTCTGGTCCTCGGACAGCTCGTCCATACCGAGAATCGCGATGATGTCCTGCAGCTCCTTGTAGCCCTGCAGCACGGCCTGCACGGCGCGGGCCGTGTCGTAGTGCTCCTGGCCGATCACGTTCGGGTCGAGCAGCCGGCTCGTCGAGTCGAGCGGGTCCACGGCGGGGTAGATGCCGAGCTCGGCGATCTGGCGCGACAGCACGAGCGTCGCGTCGAGGTGGGCGAAGGTCGTCGCCGGCGACGGGTCGGTCAGGTCGTCGGCCGGCACGTAGACGGCCTGGAACGACGTGATCGAGCCGGTTCGCGTCGACGTGATGCGCTCCTGCAGCACGCCCATCTCCTCCGCCAGCGTCGGCTGGTAGCCGACGGCCGACGGCATGCGGCCGAGCAGCGCCGACACCTCGGTGCCGGCCAGCGTATAGCGGTAGATGTTGTCGATGAACATCAGCACGTCGCGGCCTTCGTCGCGGAAGTACTCGGCCATCGTCAGCCCCGTCAGCGCGACGCGCAGACGGTTGCCGGGCGGCTCGTTCATCTGGCCGAACACGAGCGCGACCTTGTCGATGACGCCGGCTTCCTTCATCTCGTGGTAGAAGTCGTTGCCTTCGCGGGTGCGCTCGCCGACGCCGGCGAACACGGAGTAGCCGCCGTGCTCCTTGGCGATGTTGTTGATCAGCTCGAGCAGCGTGACGGTCTTGCCGACGCCGGCGCCGCCGAACAGCCCGATCTTGCCGCCCTTCGCGATCGGCATGATCAGGTCGATGACCTTGACGCCGGTCTCGAGCAGCTCGGTCGCAGGCGCCTGGTCCTCGTACGCGGGCGCGTCGCGGTGGATCGGCCAGCGCTCCTCGGAGTCCACGGGGCCGGCGTCGTCGATCGGCGCGCCGAGCACGTCCATGATACGGCCGAGCGTCTTGCTGCCGACCGGCACCGCGATCGGCTCGCCGGTGTTCGTGACGCCGAGACCGCGGCGCAGCCCTTCGCTGGTGCCCATCGCGATCGTGCGCACGACGCCGTCGCCGAGCTGCTGCTGCACCTCGAGCGTCAGATCCCGATCGTCGAGCTTCAACGCGTCGTAAACCTTCGGAATCGCGTCCCGCGGAAACTCGACGTCGACGACCGCGCCGATGACCTGAACTACTGTACCCGTGCTCATCAGTTCTTCCCTTTCCGTTAAACCGCCGCGGCGCCGCCCACGATCTCGGCGATCTCCTGCGTGATCGCCGCCTGGCGGGCCTTGTTGTACTGGAGCTG
>JAFGNC010000542.1 GCA_016927175.1 Gammaproteobacteria bacterium
CGATGCATGCCTTGCGGTTGCGGCCCGGCGATCGGTTTCGTTCTCCGCCTGAACGGCCTCGAGATACGCATCGAGCGGCGTCTTGACGTCCACGACCAGCTGCCGGCCCTCCGGCAGATTGATGACGAGATCCGGCCGGATCGAGCCCGTCGCGGTCGCCAGGTGAGCCTGCGCCGTGAAGTCGCAGTGCTCGACCATTCCCGCGAGCTCGACGAGCCGCCGCAGCGTGATCTCTCCCCATTGACCGCGCACCTCCGGTCTGCGCAGCGCATTGACGAGGTTCCGTGTCTCAACGCTGAGTGCCGCATGACTCGCGGCCATGGCCTCGAGCTGCGCCTGAAGACCGCCGTGCGTCTCGCGGCGCGCCTTCTCGAGCTCCTGAATCTGCGCGTCCGTCCGCTGCAGGGCCTCGCGGATCGGCCGCACCAGGTTCTCGATGGCCTGCTCGCGGGCGGCGAGATCGCCTCTTGCCCGTTCATGGTGAACCGACAGGTTCTCGCGCGCGAGCTTCAGGAAGGTTTCGCTGTGCGAACGGAACTGCTGATCGGCGAGCTCATCGAACGTCGCCCGCAGGCGCTCGGCCGCAATACTGAGCGCGCGTTCGCGCTCGCTGTCGGCGTCGCTGCGGGCGGCGAGCTCGGCCTCCCGCGCCTCGAGCCGTGCCTTCAGCTTGATTCGCGTGACCCAGCCGATCACCAGACCGATCGCCAGACCGAGCAGAAGACCCGCCGCGCCGCCGGTGACGACCCAGTCGAATGCTACGGTTTCAGGCAGCGTCGTCGGCATCGTCTCGAGTCAGTTGCGCCAGCGCGGCGGACAGGTGCGCGGGGTGGCGCACGATCAGGTCGGCACCCCAGGACATGACGTCGGTGCCGGGCCGGATGTAGCCGTAAGCGGCCGCGATCGTCGTCATCCCGGCCGCGCGGCCGGCTTCGATGTCCCGCGGCGCGTCGCCGATGTAAACGCAGCGCTCGGGCCGCACGCCGAGCTCCTCCGCGGCAAGCAGCAACGGCGCCGGATGGGGTTTTCGCTGCGGCAGGCTGTCTCCGCTGACGATGCTGCCGGAGCGTTCGGCGAGACCGAGACGCGCCAGCAGCGGCACGGTCATCGCGTGGGGCTTATTGGTCACGACTCCCCACCTGTAGCTAGAACCGATATCCAGTATATGTGATAAGCCCTCAAATATACGAGAATTTACGCAGAGCGCCGCTGAGTACATCTGCAGAAATCGGTCCCGCAAATCCTCGACGCTCCCGGGCGGCAGGTCGCATCCGAAGCCGAGCCTGATCAGACCGAGCGCGCCGTCCGAGGCATGATTGCGCGCGACGGCGTAGGCGGCCGGCGGCCGGCTGCTGTCGATCAGCAGGCGGTTCAGGACGGCGACGAGATCGGGTGCCGTGTCGACCAGCGTGCCGTCGAGGTCGAACAGGATCGCGTGGACCGTCATTCCGCCGTCTGCGAGCGCGTGGTGTGCAGAAAGTAGTTCACGTCCACGTTGCCGCCCAGCGTGTACTGCCGCAGCAGAGGGTTGTAGTGCAGTCCGGTCAGCTCGCGAACGTCGAGTCCGGCACGACGGCACCACTGCGCGAGCTCCGATGGCTGGATCAGCTTCAGGTACTCGTGCGTGCCGCGCGGCACGAGCCTCAGCACGTGCTCCGCTCCGACGATGGCGAACAGAAAGCTCTTGACGTTACGGTTGATCGTCGAGAAGAACACGGTGCCGCCCGGCCGGACGGCCGCGGCGCACGCGGCGACGACTTCATCGGGCCGCGGCACGTGCTCCAGCAGCTCGAGGCAGGTCACGACGTCGAACGCGCCGGGCCGCGTCGCGGCGATGTCGGCGACGCCCATGCACTGGTAGTCGATCGCGAGGCCCGCGGCCGCCGCGTGGGACCGCGCGATGTCCACGTTGGCCGGAGCCATGTCGATGCCGGTCACGTGCGCGCCTTCGCCGGCCATGGCCTCGGCGAGGAGCCCGCCGCCGCAGCCGACGTCGAGCACGTTGGCTTCGTGCAGCGGCGCCCGCCGGCGGATGTAGTCGAGGCGAAGCGGGTTGATCTCGTGCAGCGTGCGGAACGGCCCATCGGGCTTCCACCAGTCCGCGGCGAGCGCGGAGAACTTCTCCAGCTCGGCGGCGTCGACGTTCGGCGCGTTGCTCATTCTCGCTCCTGCTGCGACGCTCGCCGGCCCGCGCCCGTCGCCGCCGATGCGCGGCTGGATCGAGCGCTCACGTTCCGGCGCCTTCGATGAGCCGCCGCCCCCAGTCCGCGGCACGTGCCGAAATCGCTTCCGCGTCCATGCGCAGCAACTCGCGCTGCGAGACGAGGTGCACTCCGGCAACCCACACGTCGCTGACGTGATCCCGGGACGCAGAGTAAACCAGGTGCGATAGCGGATCGAGCACGGGCTGCAGAGCGAAGTCGGTCATCTCGACGCAGACGAGATCGGCGGCCTTGCCCTCGATCAGTGACCCGATCTCGTGCTCGAGGCCCACGGCTCGCGCGCCGTTGATCGTCGCCATCCGAATGGCCGCAGGCGCCGGCACGGCCGTGGCGTCGCCCGCGACCCACTTGCCGAACAACGCGGCAGTGGAGAGCTCCGACCACAGGTCCAGCCGGTTGTTGCTGGCCGCGCCGTCCGTGCCGAGCGCGACGTTGACCCCCGCGTCGAGCAGCCGCGCGACCGGGCAGGCGCCGCTCGCGAGCTTCAGGTTCGACCGCGGGCAGTGCACGACCGTCGCGCCCGCCGTCGCCAGCGCCTCGATCTCGGCGTCGAGCAGCTGCGTCGCGTGCACGGCCGTCAGCGCGGGCGTCAGCAAGCCCAGCCGTTCGAGCCGCGCGAGCGGCCGCTGCCCCGTCTTCTCCAGCGCCTCGGCGATCTCGGCCGCCGTCTCGTGAACGTGCGTGTGGATCGGCACTTCCAGCTCGTCGGCGAGCTGCCGGATCCGGCTCAGAGTCTGATCCGATACGGTGTAAGGCGCATGCGGCGCGAAAGTCGTCGTGATCAGCGGACTGTGCCTGTGGCGGTCGTGAACCGCGATGCCTTTGCTGATGTACTCGTCCGGGTCGGCGGCCCACGGAGTCGGGAACTCGATCGCGATCATGCCGACGACGGCGCGGATACCGGCTTCGATCGCCGTTTCCGCGACGACGTCCGGGAAGTAGTACATGTCCGAGAAACAGGTCGTGCCCCCGCGCAGCATCTCGGCGATCGCGAGGCGGGTGCCGTCGCGCACGTGCTCCGGGCCGACCCACTTCGACTCGGCGGGCCAGATTCGCTCCGTTAGCCAGCGGTCGAGCGGCATATCGTCCGCATAGCCGCGAAAAAGAGTCATGCCTGCGTGGCAATGGGCATTGACGAGCCCCGGCAGCAGAACGTGATCGGGCCGCTCGTGCAGCGCGTCCGGAGCGAACCTGCGCTCGGCTTCCGCGCGCGGCAGCAGCGCGACTATCCGGCCGTTGTCGATCGCCAGGGCGAGGTCGCGCTGCGGAGTGATGTCCGGCTCCACCGCCACCGTCCAGCGGGGGCAGATCATTGCGTCGATACGCTGTGGCATGGGACGGCGCGTAAGCCCTCTGTACGGTCCGGTGCGGCCGCGGTGCGCGGGATCGGCGGCAAGTATAGCGGGTTCGAGTGCCGGATGACCCCACGGAGCGGGGGGCGCTGTGTTAGAATTCGTTTTGTTTTTTGAGCACTTGGATCCCAAGCCGCCCGGACAGTCAAGCGTGCGCTCGACCTCGGCGGCGGCGTAGAGCGGAACCGGGCGAAAACCATACCTCTGTGCACCTCGCGCGCCTCCTTGATTAGTCGTCAATGGAGACCGGGGGAGTATTTTTGAGCGAAACGAATGGCTGACGCGGCTAGAGAAGTCCTACCGATCAATCTCGAAGACGAGATGAGGCAGTCCTACCTCGATTACG
>JAFGNC010000543.1 GCA_016927175.1 Gammaproteobacteria bacterium
AGTTCGCGCGTCGGGAAGGCGATCAGCGACAGCTCGTTGATCGGCGTGCCGTCCTGCTTCTCCGGCGGGCGCAGAATGGTGAAGTGGATGAGATCGACATTGGCGTCCGACTTGAGAAGATTGCGCCAGGTACGTTCGCCCGAGTGCGGCTCGCCGGAGACGAGCAGCACACGCAGTTTTTCGCGGACGCCTTCGACGGTAAGCGCGGCGCGGTTGTTGAGCGGCGTGAGTTCGCCGTCGAGGGGCGCTGCCTCGATCTCGACGATGTTGGACCCCGCATGGGTGATCTCGACGGGAACTTCGGTCGGCGTGCCGGCGATGATAGTGGCACGCGCGACGACCAAGCCGTCGCGACGGATCGTGACCTGCACGCGCGCGCCGGGCGGCACACCTTCATCCTCGACGCGGTAGCCGACGGTCTGCCGCTGTCCGACGATGCCGAAACGCGGCGTCGCCGTCAGCACGACGCGCCGGTCGCGCTCGCCGGCCTGGCCGGTAATCAGCGCATGGACCGGTGCGTTGAAGCCCAAGAGCGACTGCGCGGGCACATCATGGACACGGCCGTCGGTCACGAGGATCGCGCCCGCGACGCGGTCGGGCGGGACATCGGAGAGCGCCGCCCCAAGCGCGGAGAAAAGGCGCGTGCCGTCGCCTTCATTGTCGCCGGCGCTCTCGACGACGCGGACTTCGAGGCCGGAGATGCGGCCGAGGCGTTCGGTGAGTGCGGTGCGCGCGGCATCGGCGGCGGCGGTGCGGTCACCGAAGCGTTGGCTGGCGCTGCGGTCGAGCACCACGGCGGCGACGACGGGGAGCGGCTCCCGGTCCTCGCGAGTGAGCGAGGGGTTGGCCAGCGCGAGCAGGCCGAGCAGCAGCGCGAATGCGCGCACGACCGCGCCGCGCGCGCGGGCGATGAGAGGCAGGAGCGCCACGACGAGTGCGACGAGCGCTGCCGCTATCAAGATCGGCAGGGAGACGAGCGGCTCGAAGGCGATGCCGTAGCTCATCATTGGCCGAGTCTTTCAAGAAGCGCCGGCATGTGAACCAGGTCGGCCTTGTAGTTGCCGGTGAGCACATACATGACGATGTTCACGCCGACGCGAAACGCGAATTCGCGCTGGCGCGGCTCGCCGGGGGTGAGCGGCAGCAGCGGCTGACCGTCGGCGCCGACGGCCCAAGCGCCCGCGAGGTCGTTCGATGTGATGAGAATCTGCGAGACGCCGTCGCCCGCGCGGGCAGGGCGCTCCTGCTGCTCCTCCGTCGCGGCAGGGAGCGCTTCGACCCAGAGCGTTCCGCCGGCAAAGCGGCCGGGGAAATCGCGCAGGAGATAGAAGGATTTTGTCAGCACGTGGTCGCGCGGGACGGGCTCAAGCTCGGGGATGTCGAGGCTCGCAAGAATTTCGCGCAGGCGCGCGAGCGCCGGTGTCACTTCGTTCGGCCGCGCGGCGGAGCCGGAGAAGGCATCGCGCGTATCGAAAACAATCGTGCCGCCCTGCTTCATGTAGGTATCCACACGGGCGAGGGTCGCGGGGTCGGGAATTTTCGCCGTGGGCAGGACCGGCCAGTAGAGCATCGGGAAAAACGACAGTTCGTCCTGCGTGATGTCGACTCCCATCGGCTCGGCGGTCTCCAGCGCCGTGCGCTGGGTCATGAAGATGGACAGGCCCTCTAGGCCGGCATGGCTAACGCTGTCCGTCTCGGCGTCACCCGTTCGCACATAGGCGAAGCGAGTCTGCAGGGTTGCCTGCAGTGCGAATTGCGTTTGCGCCTGCGTCATCTCCTGCGCGCGCACGGGGCGCGGCCCGCCGAGCGCGGGAAGGACGAGGGCCGCGGCCAGCAAGGCTGCCGTGGCGCGGCGGCGCGCAAGCCGCGCAATGCCTCCGGCGAGCAGGAAGACGGCTATGGCGTCGAGCAGGAGCAGGCTGAAGACTCCCATCAGGACTCCGGCTCGAAGATCGACCGCTTCGCCCTGACGATAAGGCTCCACGCGTCCCTGCAGCGGTCCGTAGGCAAGCGGCTGAAGGCGGTCGTCGGCGGCGAGCGTGTTCACGGCGACGAGGCCTTCGGGCGGGCCGTAGAAGCCGGGCGGATGATCGGCGACGGCACGGCCGGAGAAATCGGCCGGGATCGGTCGCGCGGTCGGGCCGGGGGCGGTGAAGGCGCCGAAGCCGTCAAGCAGGCGCGCGGGTGCGATGGTCGGCGCGGGGCCGCGCTCGGCTTTGGCGGCTGTCCCGCTCGCGGTGGCCGTCGCGCCCGAGCCGGCGAGGGCGATGATCCGGCGCAGCATGTCCACGAACGTGCCTGAAATCGGGAGATTCGACCATGCCGTGTCGCCCGTGACGTGGAAAAGCACGACCAGACCGCGCCCGCGCTGGGAGGCAGTCACGAGCGGCGTGCCGTCGGCAAGCGACGCCCAGGTGCGCTCGGCGAGCAGCCCGTCGGGTTCGGCAAGCACTTGCCGCTGCACGATCACGTCGCCGGGCACCGGGAGGTCGTTGAACGGACCGTCCGGCGAGAAACTGCCGAGCTTCTGCGGCTGATCCCAGGAGAGCGAGCCGCCCAGCACCCGGCCGCCGCGGCGCAGGCGGACGGGCACGAGATTGTCGTCGGCGGCGGCGAGGCGCGGCCCGGCGAAGCGCACCAGTACGCCGCCGTCCTCGATCCAGCGTGTGAGGCGGTTGCGCGCGGCCTCGGCAATGGTGCCGACGTCGGAGAGCACGATCACCGGCAGCCGCTGGTCGATAAAGCGCTCAACGGCGCCCGCGGGCGACGTGCCTTCG
>JAFGNC010000544.1 GCA_016927175.1 Gammaproteobacteria bacterium
CGTGCCGAGGAAGTTCGAGTGGATGAAGTTGCCGCCGAGGATGATGCCCTGCGACTCCGCGTACCCGAGCGTGCCGCCGAACTGGCCCGGCAGGCCCTCCTCGATGTCGAACTCGACGTCGACCTGATCCGGGCTGCCCGGCACCGGCACCGTCTCGTACTCGACCGTCTGCACGTAGGGCAGGCGCTGCAGCCGGACCTTCGAGCGCTCGAGCAGCTGGTTCGACAGGTAGCCGCCCTCCATCTGGCGCATCTCGCGGCGGAAAACCTCGTCGTCCACGTTGTCAGCGCCGTTGAAGTTGATGCGCCGCACGTAGACGCGGTTCTGCGGATCGACGAAGAACGTGACGTCGACGGTCTTGTTCTCCTCGTCGAGCTCCGGCACCGCCTGGATCTCCGCGGAGGCGTAGCCCTCGGCGCCGAGCCGCAGGCCCATCGCCTCCTCGGTGAACGTCAGCAGCTGCTCCGAGAACGTCTGGCCGGGGCGGGCGATGATCAGCGCGCGCAGCTCCGCCTCGGGAATGACCATGTCGCCGGCGAGATCGATCTCGTCGAACGTGTACTGGTCGCCTTCGCTGATGCTGATGTTGATGAAGATGTCCCGCTTGTCGGGGGAGATCGACACCTGCGCGTCGTCGACGCGGAAATCGGCATAGCCGCGGTTCATGTAGAACGAGCGCAGCGTCTCGAGGTCGCCTTCGAGCGCCTCCTTCGAGTAGCGGTTGTCGTCGCGGATGAACGACAGCAGGCTGCCGGTCGTCAGCTCGAACGCATCGAGGATCTCGTCGTCCTCGAAGCTGTCGTTGCCGACGATGTTGATCTGGCGGATCTTCGCGCGCTCGCCCTCCTCGATCTCGATCGAGACGCGCACGCGGTTGTCGGGCAGGTCCTCGACCGTCGGCGTGATGCGCGCCCCGTACTTGCCGCGCGCGAAGTACTGGTCCGTCAGGAGCTGTGTGACCTCGTCGAGCACGGAGCGGTCGAACGTCTTGCCGCGCGCGAGCCCGATGTCGTTCAGCGACTCCTCGAGCGCCTCGTCCTCGATGTCCTCGTTGCCGCTGAACGTGAACTCCTCGATCGAGGGCCGCTCGAGCACGGCGATCACGAGCGTGTCGCCGTCGGCGCGCAGCTCGATGTCCTGAAAGAAGCCGGTCGAGTACAGGGCCCGGATCGCCTCGGTCACGCGCTGGCGCGTGATCGTGTCGCCGATGTTGATCGGCAGGTAGTTATAGACGGTACCTTCGGAGATTCGCTGCGCGCCCTCGACCCTGAAGTCCCGTACGACGAAGGGATAAGGATCGGCGACGGGCTGCTGCGCTGCGGCGCCGGCCCCGGCGAGCGACGCGGCCGCCGCGGCAAGCCAGAGCGCGAGCGGCGGGAGGCGGCGGAGCCACGCGGCTCGCGAAGGGACGGATCGCATCAATTGAACACTCGCGTCAGATCGTTATAGAAGACGAATCCCATCAGCAAAATCATGAACAGCATCCCGAGTTGCTGGCCGAAAACCATGGCTCTTTCGGACAGCGGCGCTCCCTTGATCCACTCCGCGACCTGGTAAACGATCTGTCCGCCGTCCAGCAACGGCACCGGGAGCAGATTCAGGATTCCAAGACTGATGCTGACGATCGCCAGGAAGCCGAGGAACGCGCTCAAACCGAGCTGCGCCGTATCCCCGGCATAAGCGGCGATCGTTATCGGTCCGGAAATATTACGCATCGAGACGTCGCCGACAACCATGCTGGCCAGCATCCGCACCGTCAGCGCCGACATGTCCCATGTCTTGGCGATGCCGCCGGTCAGGGCTTCGATCGGCCCGTAGCGCTGCTCGGCGCGCAGACTCTCCGCCAGCTGCTCCCACCCCGGCGGCCGCTCCGCCGAGCTCCAGGCGAGCGCCTGCCCGATGGTTCGGCCGTTCTCGACCGTCGAGCCGACCTCGAGCGGCAGCTCGAGCCGCTCGCCGCCGCGCTCGACGACCAGCATCACCGTCTCGCCGGGGCGCTGCCGCACCATGCCGGCGAAGGCCTCGAAGCTGCCGATCTCCCGCCCGTCGACGCTGACGACGCGGTCGCCCGGCTCGAGGCCCGCGCGGTCGGCCGGCCCGTCCTCGGTGAGCTCCCCGAGCAGGGGCGGACGCACGATGTTCGGCAGGAGCCCGAGCCCCATGAACAGCGCGTCCGGCTCCGTCAGCTCGGACACGCGCCCGCGCACGTCGAGCTCGACCTGGCGAAGGTCGCCGTCGGCGCCGCGCACGGTCATGTCGAGCCGCCCGTCCTTCAGCAGCTCGTCCAGCATCGCGATCGTCGCGTGCTCCCAGGTCTCGGTGGGCTCGCCGCCGATCGACTCGATGACGTCGGCGGGCCGCACGCCGGCGACTTCCGCGACGGAGCCGGGCGTCACGTCGCCGACATAGGGCTTCACGCCCGGGACGCCGGTCACGAACAGCAGCCAGTAAGCCACGGCCGCGAACAGGAAATTGAAGCCGGGCCCGGCCAGCAGCACCGCGATCCGCTGCGGCGCCGGCCGGTTGTTGAACGCGCGGTGCCGCTCGGCCTCGGGAACGGGGCCCTCGCGCTCGTCGAGCATCTTGACGTACCCGCCGAGCGGAATGGATGACAGCCAGTATTCGGTGCGGTCGGGATCGCGGCCCTTGAAGCGCGCGAGCGGCTTGCCGAAACCGATCGAGAACCGCTGCACTTTGAAGCCGAGCCGCCGCGCGACCCAGAAATGCCCGAATTCGTGAACCGACACGAGGATGCCGATCGCCACGATGAAAGCGAGGATCGAGAGTGCTACGTCCAGCATCAGGAGTTCAGCCGACCCCGGCGGCGGTGGAATGAGCCCGACATTGTACAGACCGTGGGGGTGCGGGTGGGTTCCGGGTGCTTCGTGGTGTCGAGGCAACGGAAAGCGGGCGGAAAAGGGGTCAGGGCCCTTTTCTGCTGCCCTCCGCAGCGGTCGGGCTCCACGGATCAGAAAAGGGCCCTGACCCCTTTTCCGCTTTCCGGCGCGCCTAGCTGATCACCCCCGCCGCCAGCAGCCCCAGCACGAATATCGGCGCCGCGGCGGTCAGGCTGTCGATCCGGTCGAGCATGCCGCCGTGCCCGGGCAGCAGACGGCCGCTGTCCTTAAGTCCCACGTTGCGCTTGCCGATGCTGACCGTCAGGTCGCCGAGCACGGACACGAGCGCCGTCACGGCGCCGACCGCGACGACCGTGACGAGCGGCAGCTCCAGCAGCGCGGCCGCGACAGCGGATACGACCGCTGCGGTCGCGACGCCGCCCGCCACGCCTTCCCAGGTCTTGCCGGGGCTCACGGCCGGCGCGAGCTTCGTGCGGCCGATCGAGCGCCCCGTGAAATAGGCGCCCGTGTCGGCCGCCCACACCAGCGCCAGCACCGTCATCGCGAGCTGCGGCCCGAGCTGCATGGCGCCGTGCAGGTGGGTCAGCGCCGCCCACGCGGGCAGCAGCGCGGCGAACCCCGCGACGGCGACCGGCGCGAGCGGCAGCCTGCGCGGGTACGTCAGCACGGCGAGCAGCGCGAGCAGCCACCACAGCACCCCGATCAGCAGCAGCACGGCGATCACTCCACGATCGAACACCCACCACGGCGCCGCGAGCAGAATCGCCGCGAACAGGCCCGTGTAGGCGGCGCGCGCCGCCGGCGACAGCCGCGCGAGCCCCGCCCATTCCCACGCGCCCGCGACGAACAGCAGGCCGAGCACGGCTGCGGCGATACGGGTCGGAGCGAGCAACAGAGCGACCGTAACGGCGCTTCCGAGGATCAGCGCCGTGATGATTCTTTTGATCAGCAACGAACGGCCTCGATCTGCTCGCCGGTCCGTCCAAAGCGCCGCTGACGCTTGGCGTAGAAGTCGAATGCGACGGTGAGCTCGGCCTCGTCGAAGTCCGGCCACAGCAGATCGGAGAAGCAGACCTCGCTGTACGCGATGTCCCACAGCAGGAAGTTGCTGATGCGCTTCTCCCCGCCGGTGCGGATCAGCAGATCGACGCTCGGCAGGCCGGCGGTGGCGAGCGAGTTCGCGAACAGCTTCTCGTCGATGTCGGCGGGGTCGACGCGCCCGGCGGCCGCATCGGCCGCGAGGTTGCGCGCGGCCTGCAGGATGTCCCAGCGGCCGCCGTAGGCCACGGCGACGACCAGAGTCATACGCGTATTCGCGCGCGTGCGCAGCTCGGCCGCGCGCACGGCATGACGCAGCGGCGTGCCGAGCTTGTCGAGGTCGCCGATGAAGCGGACCCGGATGCCGTTGCCGTCGAGCTCCGCGATTTCCCGCTCGAGCGCGTCGAGGAACAGCGACATCAGGCCGCTGACCTCCTCGCGAGGCCGGCGCCAGTTCTCGCTCGAGAACGCGAACAGGGTCAGCGTCTCGACCCCGCGCCGGGCGCACTGCTCGACCGTCATGCGCACCGGCTTGATGCCGGCTCTGTGACCCGCCTGCCGCGGAAGCGCACGCCGCCGGGCCCAGCGGCCGTTGCCGTCCATGATGACGGCCACGTGCCTGGGGAGCGCCGGGTGACTCTCGGGCTCAGCCGCGCTGGCAACCATCGGCGGCTAAAATTCCATGATCTCCGCTTCCTTTTCCTTCAGAAGCGCGTCGACCTGGCCCACGTAGCGGTCGGTCAGTTTCTGGATTTCTTCTTGAGCCTTGCGCTCCTCGTCCTCGGTGACGAGTTTTTCCTTGAGCAGGTCCTTGACGTCGCCGAGCGCGTCGCGCCGTACGTTGCGCAGCGCCACCCGTGAGTTCTCGCCCTCGTGCCGCACGACCTTGACCAGGTCCTTGCGCCGCTCCTCCGTCATCGGCGGCAGCGGCACGCGGATCACCGTCCCGGCGGAGACCGGCGTCAGGCCGAGGTCGGAGTTCAGGATCGCCTTCTCTACGGCGGGCACCATCGATTTCTCCCACGGGCTGACCGTCAGCGTCCGCGCGTCCTCGACGTTGATCGTCGCCGCCTGCGCGAGCGGCACGTTCGAGCCGTAATACTCGACCGTGACGTGCTCGAGGAGACCGGTGTGCGCGCGGCCCGTGCGCAGCCGCCGAAGCTCGTCCTTCAGCGACTCGATGGTCTTCTGCATGCGGTGTTCCGCATCCTTTTTGATGTCCGCGATCATGGTTCGTCAGCTCGTTCCGGTGCGCGAAAGCTCGTTGCCGACCGCGGTGCCGAGACTCTGGCCGCGGACGAGCCGCACGAGGTCGCCGGGGTTGTTCAGGTTGAAGACCACGAGAGGCAGATCGTTGTCGCGGCACATCACGATGGCCGTCGCGTCCATGACGCGCAGCTTGTCGGACAGCACCTGATCGTAGGACAGGCTGCCGTAGCGCACGGCGTTCGGGTCCTTCATCGGATCGGCCGAATAGATGCCGTCGACCTTGGTGGCCTTGATCAGCACGTCCGCGCCGATCTCGATCGCGCGCAGACTCGCGGCCGTGTCCGTCGTGAAGAAGGGATTACCGGTGCCGGCCGCGAAGATCACGACGCGCCCTTTCTCGAGGTGACGCACTGCGCGCCTGCGAATGTAGTCTTCGCAGACCTCGTGGATCTGCAGCGCCGACATGATGCGCGCGACGGCGCCCTTGCGCTCGAGCGCGTCCTGCAGTGCGAGCGCATTGATGACCGTGGCGAGCATGCCCATGTGATCGGCCGTGACGCGGTCCATGCCCGCCTCGGCGAGTCCCGCGCCGCGGAAGATGTTGCCTCCGCCGATCACGAGCCCGATCTCCACGCCCATTGCCGAGACCTCGGCGACCTCGCTGGCGATCCGCTGAATGACCGGGGGGTCGATGCCGTACTGCTGACTGCCGAGCAGCGCCTCGCCGCTCAGCTTCAGCAGGATCCGTTTGTAGGCGGGCGCCCCTTCGGTCATGGAGTTCGAGCCGTGACGTTCCGAAACCATTAGGTTAGCGGGTCCGCCCGGCTCGCGCCATTACTCGTTGTCGCCGGAAGGCTTCTTCTGGCTCTGGGAAGCCTGCTGCTTGACCTCTTCGGCGAAGTCAACCTGCTTTTTTTCGATGCCCTCCCCGACCGCGAAGCGGATGAAGCGCCGCACCGTCGCACCGGTCTGCTTCAGCAGATCCCGCACGCGCTTGTCCGGGTCCTTGACGAAAGGCTGGCCGACGAGCGTGATCTCGTCGAGGTACTTGCGCAGCCGCCCCTCGACCATCTTGCGCACGATCTCCTCGGGTTTGCCTTCCTGCAGCGCCTGCGCGGTCAGGATCTCGCGCTCCTTGTCGATGAAGTCCTTCGGCACGTCGTCCGGGCCGACGTGTATCGGCGCCGTCGCCGCGACCTGCATCGCGAGGTCGCGGGCGAGCGCCTCGTCGCCGCCGTCGAGCTCGATCAGCACGCCGATCCGGTCCATGTGCACATAGGCGCCGACGTTGGCCGCGCTGTCGAGCACCTCGAAGCGGCGCACGTTGACGTTCTCGCCGATCTTCGCGACCAGCTCCGCGCGAGCCTCCTCGAGCGAGCGGCCGTCGACGCGCGCCTGCATCAGGTCGCCGACGTCGCTGGGGGACGCGGCCAGCACCGTATCGGCGACGGAATCCGCGAACGCGCGGAAGTTGTCGTCCTTGGCGACGAAATCGGTCTCGGAGTTGATCTCGACGATGGCGTGGCGCCCTGCGGCGCTGCGGACCACGACGCGGCCCTCGGCCGCGACGCGGGCCGACTTCTTGTCCGCCTTCGCCTGGCCGGACTTGCGCAGCACCTCGGTCGCCGCGTCGATGTCGCCGCCCGCTTCGACGAGCGCCTTCTTGCAGTCCATCATGCCCGCGCCGGTGCGTTCCCGGAGCTCTTTGACCATAGCCGGTTTGATGTCCATACCCGGTCCTCGCTGTATGACGGAGCCGCCGCGCGGGCGGTTCCGGGGTGGGTCCAATGCTCGATCGGCTGCCGGCGGCGGAGCCGGCTGCCGCTACTCCTTCTCGGAGGAGGCGCTTTCGGCGGAGGCGTCTTCGGCGGCGGCGCCGACGGCTGCCGCCTCGTCCGCGGCGGCGGCCTTCTCGGCCTCGCCCTCGGGCGCAGTCTCACCGCTGCGCGCGGCCTGCTCCGGCGGTCCCGCCTCGGGCGCAGCCTCGCCGGCCGCGGCGGGCTCGCCGGCCGCGGCGGGCTCGCCCGAGCCTGCAGGCTCGCCGGCCGGCGCGGGCTCGGCCGCGCCGTCGCCTTTCGGCCTCGGCTTGGCCGCGCGGGTCGCGCGCTTCTTCGTCGGCGCCTTCTTTTTCGGCTGACCGACCCGCGGCCGGCCCGCCTCGTCGAGCTCGACGAACTCGTCGTCGCCGGTCGGAACCTCCGGAATCGAAGCCTTGCCGGCCAGCACCGCGTCGGCCATGCCGGCGGCGTACAGATGAATCGCGCGCATCGCGTCGTCGTTGCCCGGGATCGGGTAGTCGACGGCGTCGGGCGAGCAGTTCGTGTCGACGATCGCGACGACCGGAATGTTCAGCTTGCGCGCTTCCTTGACCGCGATCTCCTCGTGCCCGACGTCGATGATGAAGACGGCGTCCGGCAGCGAATCCATGTCCTTGATGCCGCCGAGGGCGCGCTGCAGCTTGTCGCGCTCGCGGGACAGCGTCAGGATTTCCTTCTTCGTGAACTCACCGGAGCTGCCGCGCTCGGTGATCTCCTCGAGCTCCTTCAGGCGCTTGATCGACTGGCGGATGGTCTTGAAGTTCGTCAGCATGCCGCCGAGCCAGCGCTGACTGACGTAGGGCATGCCGCAGCGCTGCGCCTCGTCCGTGACCGCCTGCCGCGCGGCGCGCTTCGAGCCGATGAACAGCACCGTGCCGCCGTCGGCGACGATCCTGCGCACGAACTCCGCCGCCTCCATGAACAGAGGCAGGCTCTTCTCGAGATTGATGATGTGGATCTTGTTGCGCTCGCCGAAGATGAACGGGGCCATCTTCGGGTTCCAGTAGCGGGTCTGATGTCCGAAATGGACGCCCGCCTCCAGCATGCGCCGCATGGTGACGTCGGTCATGGAAGCTCCTTGTACGGGTTTGTCCTCCACGCGCCCCCGTAGCGACCCGCTCCGTGAAGAGCAGGCACCCGGCTCTCGGGTAATCGACGCGTGTGTGAAGTAGCGGGCCCCTAGTAGTGCGGCCCCCTCGTTGCCTGTAAGGCGCGCGCTTTATACCATAGCAAGCGTTGCAGCAACAACAACCGGTACCGGCACCGCCTCCGCTCGCGCTCGCGGTCCGCGGCGCCGGCCGCCCGCACCCCGTCCCGGAAGAAGCCGGGAACGCCAAGCCCGGTAGGTATGAACGTAACCGTCAAAACGCCTGAAGAACAGGAGAAGATGCGTGTCGCCGGTCGACTCGCCGCCAGCGTGCTCGACATGATCGGCGAGCACGTGCAGCCGGGGGTCTCGACCGAGGAGCTGAACCGCATCTGTCACGAATTCATCGTCGGCGAGCTCGGCGCGATCCCGGCGCCGCTGAACTACCGCGGCTTCCCGAAATCGATCTGCACGTCCGTGAACCACGTCGTGTGCCACGGCATCCCCGGCGACAAGAAGCTCAAGTCCGGCGACATCGTGAACATCGACATCACGGTCATCAAGGACGGCTTCCACGGCGACACGAGCCGCATGTTCCACGTCGGCGAGCCGACCGTGATCGGCGACCGGCTGAGCCGGATCTGCCACGAGGCCATGTGGGAAGGCATCCGCCAGGTCCGGCCCGGCGCGCGGCTCGGCGACATCGGCCATGCGGTGCAGAGCTTCGTCGAGTCGAACCGCTTCTCCGTCGTGCGCGAGTACTGCGGCCACGGCATCGGGCGCGGCTTCCACGAGGACCCGCAGGTCCTGCACTACGGCAAGCGCGGCACCGGGCTCGAGCTCGTGCCGGGCATGACGTTCACGGTCGAGCCGATGATCAACGCCGGCAAGCGCGACGTGAAGCTGCTGTCCGACGGCTGGACGGTCGTGACCAAGGATCACTCGCTGTCGGCTCAGTGGGAGCACACGGTGCTCGTGACGGAAACGGGGCACGAAGTCCTGACCCTCGGCGCCCGCGATCGGGAAGACTGACATGCAGACGAGCCTCGAGCCGAGCGGCGCGGCCGCCCCGGCGCAAGCGCCGCCGGACCGCGAGGCGCTGGCCGCGGCGCTCGCATCCGGCGCCGCCCCGCTCGCCCTGTTCCGCACGGCGCTGAACGAAGCCCACGAGTCGCTGCGCCGGCGCTTCATGCGCAACGAGCCGGTCGAGGCGCTGGTCCGGGACCGCGCCGCATTCGTGGACCAGGTCATTCTGGTCTGCTGGCACCACTTCGTGCACCGCGCCGAGTCGGAGGCGGATCTCGTCGCGGTCGGCGGCTACGGGCGCGGCGAGCTGCACCCGCACTCCGACATCGACCTGCTCGTGCTGCTGGAGGACGGCGGCGACCGCGGTCTCGACGAGCCGATCAGCCGTTTTCTGACCTTCCTGTGGGACATCGGCCTCGAGGTCGGACACAGCGTCCGAACGCTCGCCGACTGCGAGGCGCAGGCGCGCGCCGACGTCACGATCCTGACGACGCTGATGGAGGCGCGGCTGCTGGCGGGCCCCGGGCGCATGTTCGCGGCGCTGCCGGAGCGGATCGGCCCGGACCGCATGTGGGGCGCGGCCGAGTTCTTTCGCGCGAAGCTCGACGAGCAGGCGGCGCGGCACCATCATTTCCACGACACGGCCTACAACCTCGAGCCGAACGTCAAAGGCAGCCCGGGGGGGCTGCGCGACATCCAGACGATCGGCTGGGTCGCGCGGCGGCACCTCGGGCTCGACCGGCTCGAGCAGCTCGTCGAGCACGACTTCCTGACCGAGGGCCAGCTCCGGATCCTGCTGAACGGCCAGGCGTTCCTGTGGCGGATCCGCTTCGGGCTGCACCTGCTGACCGGGCGCCGCGAAGACCGCCTGCTGTTCGACTACCAGATCAAGCTCGCCGAGATGCTCGGCTACGAGGACGCGAGCTTCACGCTGGCCGTCGAGCAGCTGATGCAGCGCTACTACCGCACCGTCATGGAGCTGAGCCGCCTGAACGAGATGCTGCTGCAGCTGTTCGAGGAGGCGATCCTGCTCGACCGCAGCTCCCCGGCGCTGCCGTTGAGCCCCCGCTTCCAGGAGCGTAACGGCTACATCGAGACGGTCGACGAGAACGTGTTCGCGCGCGAGCCGTCGGCGCTGCTCGAGATCTTCCTGCTGCTCGAGCAGAACCTCGACCTGAAGGGCATCAGCGCGCGCACTATCGCCCAGATCAAGCAGCACCTGTGGCTGATTGACGAGGAGTTCCGCCAGAACCCGCGCCACCACCGGCTGTTCCTCGACATCCTGCGCGCGCCGCAGGGCGTCACGCGAACGCTGAAGCGCATGAACACGTACGGCGTGCTCGGGCTCTACATCCCGGCTTTCGGCCGCGTCGTCGGCCGTATGCAGTACGACCTGTTCCACGCGTACACGGTAGACGCGCACACGCTGTTCGTCGTCGAGAACCTGCGCCGCTTTGCGCTGAAGCGCTTCGATCACGAGTACCCGGACTGCAGCGCCGTCATGCAGCAGCTCGAGAAGCCGGAGATCGTGTACCTCGCGGGCCTGTTCCACGACATCGCGAAGGGCCGCGGCGGCGACCACTCCGAGCTCGGCGCCGTCGACGCGGAGGCATTCTGTCTCGAGCACGGCATGAGCCGCTACGACGCGAGGCTCGTCGCGTGGCTCGTGCAGCACCACCTGCTGCTGTCGATGACCGCGCAGAAGAAGGACCTGCACGACATGCGCGTCATCGACGAGTTCGCCCGCACGGTCGGCGACGAGACGCACCTCGATTACTTGTACGTGCTGACGGTGGCCGACGTCCGCGGTACGAACCCGAAGATCTGGAACTCGTGGAAGGATGCGCTCTTCTGGGAGCTGTATCAGCTGACGAAGCGCGCGCTGCGGCGCGGCTTCTCGAACCCGATCGACACGGAGGAGCTGATCCTCGAGACGCAGGCGCGCGCGGAAAGCCTGCTGCACGAGCAGGGACTCGAGCCGCAGCGCTGGCAGCACGTGTGGTCGAGCTTCACGGAGGAGTACTTCCTGCGCCATCGGCCGGAGGAGATCGCGTGGCACACGCGCGTGCTGACGGAGCCCGGCGCGCCGAGCGAGATACTGGTCGACGCGGACGACGTGCTGGCCGAGGGGCTGACGGCGGTCATGGTCTATGCGCCGAAGTCGCTGCACTCGTTCATGCGCTCGACGGCCGTGCTCGACGAGCTGGGCCTGAACATCGTCGACGCCCGCATCGTGCCGATGACGGATACGCAGAATCTCGACACGTACCGGGTGCTCGAGAGCGACGGCAGCCCGATCGGCGGGCATCGCCGGCTCGGCGAGATCCGGCAACGGCTGCTGCAGTCGCTGACGAGCACGGAGCAGCCGCTGAAGGTCACGCGGCGGGCGCCGCGGCAGGTGCGGATGTTCTCGACGCAGGTAGTGGTCGAAATCTCGAGCGACGCGACGAACGAGCGCACGGTCGTCGAGCTCGTGGCCGGCGACAGGCCGGGGCTGCTGCTGCAGGTGGCGAAGGTATTCGAGAAGGAAGGCGTCGCGCTGCAGAACGCGAAGATCGCGACGATCGGCGAGCGCGCGGAGGACGTGTTCTTCGTCACGACCGAAGACGGCCAGCCGCTCGACGACGCGCAGTCGGAACGGCTGCGGGAGCTGCTGACGAAAGCGGTGTCGGACAACGACGCGAAGTGACTTCCTCATGCCTGCGAAGAAAGAGGCTGTTCTTTCATCATTCGTGGCGGGGCCATGCAGCGCAGCAGGCGTTTTCGAGACACGCCGGAAATCGCATCCCTGCGGCTCGTCTGCGGGCGTCCTGCCCGCAGACGGTCTCGAAAACGCCTGCTGCGCTGCACGGCCCCGAAACCTCGGCGCGTATTGCCCTGCTTCGTCCGACGTTGCGCTGACCGTACCGGACCCTAGCGCGTCGGCGCGTATTGCGCACTTCGTTCAGCACAGCGTTGACCGTACCGGATGCTGGCTCTCGACGGTCTCGTAAACCCTGCTGGGCTGCACGGCACTCGTAGCGTTAAACCGTCGGACCTGGCGCACCGGCTGACGGCCACGGCAGCTCGCAGCGCCGGCCGCACCGAAGCCGGCGTCGGTAACAGCGGATCGGTAGAATACGCCGCAGCGTTGAGCGAAGAGAGCCGTGACGCCGCGCCGACGATTGCGGGGCGTCGGTCGATGCGGGGCTTTGCGAGACCGTCTGCGGGCAGGGACGCCCGCAGACGAGCCGCAGGGATGCGATTTCCGGCGTGTCTCGCAAAGCCCCGCATCGACCGGCGCCCCACACGCCACCGAGCGCAACGACCCGACAATTCAGCCGAAGCTACCGTGACCCAAAAGAAGGATGGAGAAGAATGACCGACCTCAGCACCGTCATCGACGCCGCGTGGGAGCGACGCGGCGAGCTGTCGCCGCGAACGGTAGACAAGGAGCTTCGTGACGCGATCGGTGAGGCGATCGCCGGCCTCGACGCCGGCACGCTGCGCGTGGCGGAGAAAACCGACGGCGCATGGCGCGTCAACGAGTGGCTCAAGAAGGCCGTGCTGCTGTCCTTCCGCATCAACGAGAACCGCGTCGTCGACGGAGGCTACTCGCGCTTCTACGACAAGGTCCCGCTGAAATACGCCGACTACTCCGCGGAGAAATTCGCCGACTCCGGCACGCGCGTCGTGCCCGATGCGATCGTGCGCCGCGGCGCCTACGTGGCGCCCGACGTCGTGCTGATGCCGTCGTACGTCAACATCGGCGCCTACGTCGACGCCGGCACGATGGTCGACACGTGGGCGACGGTCGGCAGCTGCGCGCAGATCGGCCGCAACGTGCACCTGTCCGGCGGCGCCGGCATCGGCGGCGTGCTCGAGCCTCTGCAGGCCGCGCCGACGATCGTCGAGGACGACTGCTTCATCGGCGCGCGGTCCGAGGTCGTCGAAGGCGTCATCGTCGAGCGCGGCAGCGTCATCGCGATGGGAGTCTTCATCAGCCAGAGCACGCGCATCTACGACCGCGAAACCGGCGAGGTGCTGCAGGGGCGCGTACCGGCCGGTTCGGTCGTCGTGCCGGGCAACCTGCCGTCGAAGGACGGCAGGTACAGCCTGTATTGCGCCGTCATCGTCAAGAAAGTAGACGAGAAGACGCGCGCGAAGACGAGCGTCAACGAGCTGCTGCGGTCGGTCGAATAGTACTCACCGGTTTCGTGCCTCGGGCTTGATTGGCTGTATCTTTAGGGATTACGGTCCAGCCGGTTCTGGTCGAGGAAAAGCTCATGCTGAACACGCGCACCGCCGCGGTCTCTGTCGCTCTGGCCGCCGCGGTCTTCACGATGCCGGGCGCCGCACAGGAAGACGTCTCGCCGCCGCCGGGAGTCGAGCCCCTGCCGGTCGATCTCTTCACGACGGAGAACTTCTACTTCGACCGCGAGTACTGGACGGACCCCCGTTATACGCGCTGCAACACGCCGCGCCAGCTGACGGATATGTGGAACCAGGACCGGTTCGGCGAGTGGGGCGACTGCGATCACGACCGCCCCGTCGAGGACATCGCGAGCCCGTACGAGTACGAGACGGCTGCCGAGCATTACGCCGCGCTGATGGAGGCCGCGGAAGCGCGCGGCGGACCGACGGAGCACACGCGCGAGACGCTGCCGGAATGGGACGGCTGGTACACTCGCGGCGCCCGCGACGAGCAGTGGCTCTACGGCCGCAACCTGCAGACCGCGACGCTGCTGTCGCTGCTGACGCCCGAGTACCAGACGCGCATGACGCAGATGAACTACCACGAGGCCGTCAGCAACTCGCCGCAATGGATGGCCGCGTTCTGCTACCCGGAGGGGCTGATGCGCTGGTGGGCAGAGTTCTCGATCCGCGACATCGAGGTGCTGGTCACGCCCGATCAGGTACAGTTCACGGCCGGCGTCGCCGACAACTTCCTGCGTAAGATCCTGATCGGTCAGGAGCACGTCCAGCAGGTGCCGCAGTGGTACGGCGAGAGCGTCGGCTTCTGGGACGGCGACGCGCTGGTCGTGTGGACCGCGAACGTCCAGGGTTGGACGCTGTCTCATTCGATGTTCGAGTACAGCAACAGCCTCGAGATCATCGAGGTGATCCGGCCGCAGGAGAACGGCGACGGCCTGGTCGTCGAAGCGACGTTCTACGATCCCGAGGCTTTCGCGCGGCCGCTGCACACGGTCACGCCGTGGAACCGCTCGGGCGACATCGACGATCCGGAGCAGCGCTACACGTTCGTCGAATGCCGCGTGCAGAGCACCATCGTCAACGGACCGGACGGCCGGCCGACTCAGCTGACGTTCATCGACGAGGGCTATATTGATTACTTCGGGCGCCCGTGGGCGCAGAACTGGGAAGAGCATTTCGAGCAGGGCTGGGAAAGGCCCGAGCAGTAACCGACGAGGCGGAAGTCACATGATTATGATCGGAACGAAGAGAGCCACGATCGCGGCGGGGTTCCTCGGAGTCGTCGCGGCCGCGGCCATGGTTCGGCCGGCCGACGCGCACCACTCTTTCGCGATGTACGACCAGTCGCGCACGGAGACCCTGACCGGAAGGCTGACCCGCTTCATCCCCGGCGCCAACCACGCTCAGCTGATCTTCGAGCTCGTCGACCAGAACGGCGATCCGGTCGTCGGCGAGGACGGCAAGCCGGTCGTGTGGGGCGTCGAGACGGGGCCTGCGGCGCAGATCGCGCGTCAGGGCGTCACGGTGGAGGCGTTCCCGGTCGGCACGGTGCTCACGGTTTCGCTTAACCCGCTGCGCAACGGCAAGACTTTCGGCGTGCTCGACGGGCAGATCGTCAAGTGCGGCGAATCGGTGCCGGAAGGCGGCTGCACGGCCGACACCGGCGAAGTGTTCATGCCGCCGCGCGACTGACGCGCCGGGCTTCAGTCGACGATCTGCCGCGCCTCCGCGGTGCCGAGCACCTCCGGATGATCGAGGCGGCGCGCCCGCGCCGTCAGCGGGTGCGCGAACACGACCGCCAGGATGATGACGACGCCGGCGTAGAACTGCGGCGTCAGCTCGCGCTGCTCACCGAGCAATAGCATCGCCAGCAGGATCGCGTAGATCGGCTCGAGATTCACGGCCAGCTGCGCCGAGAACGCGCTCATGTGCCGCAGCGCGACCAGCGACAGCGCGAACGGCAGCAGCGTGCACGCGAGCGCGAGAACGAGCAGATAGACCGCATCCGCCGTGCCCGGCAGCACGAGCAGGGACGCGCCGGCCGCGCCGCCACCACCGGACGCGCCGAACAGCGGCAGCAGGGCCGGCCCGAGCAACGTCAGCGCGAGCGTACCCGCGCCGAGCTCGAGCGCCGTCACGGCGAGCGCGTCGGCATCGTGCACGAGACGCTTGTTCAGCGAACCGAACACCGCGACGAGCAGCGCGGACAGCGCGCCGACGACGATCCCGAGCCGCATGCCCTGCGGCACGCCGCCGACGACCAGCGCGACGCCGGGCAGCACGGCGACGCCGAGCAGCAGCTCGCGCGGCGCGAAACGGCGGCGCGTCAGGACCGGCTCGATCAGCGCAATCAGCACCGTCGCGAAGGCGATGCAGGTCGCTCCGACCGATGCGTTCGCGAGCTTGATCGCGCCGTAGAACGTCAGCCAGTGCAGCGCGACGAGCACGCCGATGCCGGCGTATGCCCAACGCCGGCGCGGCGGCATTGCGTTCAGGGCGCGCCACACGCGCGGCACCAGCGCCAGGGCCGCGACGACGATGACCATCCGCCACCAGACGAGCGGCGCGGCCGGCAGGCTGATCAGGCGGCCGAAAATCGCCGTGAACCCCCACAGCAGCACGCAACAGTGGATCTGAACCTGGGCTCTGGCGGCGGCGGTCATTGCAGGTGCCGGACGCGCATTCGGTGGTCTCGCCCGGGCACCTGCGGGATCAGCCGAAGCGGCCGGTGATGTAGTCTTCCGTCAGCTTGTGGCGGGGGTTCGTGAAGATCTCGTCCGTGTCGCCGACCTCGATCAGCTTGCCCAGGTGGAAATAAGCCGTGCGCTGCGACACGCGCGCCGCCTGCTGCATCGAGTGGGTGACGATCACGATCGCGTACTGGCGCTTCAGCTCGTCGATCAGGTCCTCGATGCGCGCGGTCGCGATCGGATCGAGCGCCGAGCACGGCTCGTCCATCAGGATGACCTCGGGGCTGACGGCGATCGTGCGGGCGATGCAGAGCCGCTGCTGCTGGCCGCCCGACAGGCCCGTCCCCGGCTCCTCGAGCCGATCCTTGACCTCCGACCACAGCCCCGCGCGCTCGAGGCTCGTCTGCACGATTTTGTCGAGCTCGGCGCGGTCGCGCGCGAGGCCGTGAATGCGCGGCCCGTATGCGACGTTGTCGTAGACCGACTTCGGGAACGGGTTCGGCTTCTGGAACACCATGCCGACCCGGGCCCGCAGCATCACGACATCCATCTGCTTCGCGTAGATGTCCTCGTCGTACAGCGTGATGTCGCCGGTCACGCGCGCCGACTCGATCGTGTCGTTCATCCGGTTCAGGCAGCGCAGGAACGTCGACTTGCCGCAGCCCGACGGGCCGATCAGCGCGATGACCTCGTTGAGCCCGATGTCGAGGCTGACGCTCTGGATCGCATGATTCTCGCCGTAGAAGACGTCGACGTTGCGCGCCCGCATGACGGGCTTCTCGGCCCTGTAGTCGCCGACGGTGCGGTAGCCCGCCTGCGCCTGCTGATCGGCGGGCGGCGCGGCGGATGCCGCGGCGTCGGCCGCATCGGCGGCCGGCGTTGAGCTCGGTTGCGACATATCGTCTCTGCTGTTCAGCGTGCTGGCTCGCATCGCAAGTCTACCCTATCGTTTTGGCGGCCCGAGGCGTGAAAAAGGGCGCGGGCGTGAAAAGGGCCCCGGACGTGAAAAGGGCCCTGACCCCTTTTTCGACCGAAAAGGGCCCTGACCCCTTTTTCGACCGAAAAGGGCCCTGACCCCTTTTTCGGCCGAAAAGGGCCCTGACCCCTTTTTCCATCAATACCGGCGCTCGAAGCGCTTCCTGAGCAGGATCGCGGCCAGGTTCATCAGCAACAGGAACGCGAGCAGCACCAGGATCGCGGCGGACGTGCGCTCGACGAACGCCCGCTCAGGGCTGTCGGCCCACAGGAAAACCTGCACCGGCAGCGCCGTCGACGGGTCGAGCGGCGATTCCGGCACGTCTACGATGAAAGCCACCATGCCGATCATCAGCAGCGGCGCCGACTCGCCGAGCGCGCGCGCCATGCCGATGATGGTGCCGGTCAGCATGCCCGGCATCGCGAGCGGCAGGACGTGGTGGAACACCATCTGCATCTTGGACGCGCCGACGCCGAGCGCCGCCTCGCGGATCGACGGGGGCACGGCCGTCAGCGCCGCCCGAGAGGCGATGATGATGACCGGCAGCGTCATCAGGCTGAGCACCAGGCCCCCGACCAGCGGCGCCGAGCGCGGCAGCCCGAACAGATTGATGAACAGCGCGAGGCCGAGCAGGCCGAACACGATCGACGGCACGGCGGCGAGGTTGTTGATGTTGACCTCGATCATGTCCGTCCAGCGGTTGCGCGGCGCGAACTCCTCGAGGTACATCGCAGTCGCGACGCCGAGCGGGAACGAGATCACGAGCGTCACGAGCAGCATGAAGAACGAGCCGACCGTCGCGCTCCAGATGCCGGCGAGCTCCGGATCGCGCGAGTCGCCGGACGTGAAGAAGAAGCGGTTGAACTTCAGGTCGACGCGGCCGTCGGCCTCGAGGGCCTCGATCCACTCGATCTGACGGTCCGTCAGTTGCCGTGCGCTCTCCGGCAGGTCTCGCCGCACGTTGCCCTTTACAGCCATGTCGACGTCGTCGTCCGCGAGCAGCCACAGCGATAGGGTCTGGCCGATCAGCTCCGGATTCGACGTGACGATATCGCGCAGCTCGAGGCCCGCCCCGGCGCTCATCAGGGAATAAAGCGCCCGCCGCTCGCCGCGCGAGGTCACGTTCGGGAAACGCTCATCCAGCGCGTCCCGCACGAGCGACTGATAGCTCGCAGTGCGCAGCGTTTCCGGGTCCCGCTCGCCGTCCGGATCGATCGTGTCCGCCGCGAGCTCCACGTCGAGCAGAATCCGCGTCTGCTGAAACGCAGGCACACCGTTCACGACCAGCGTGAAGAAAAACACGGCCAGGAACACGAGTCCGACCAGCGTCGCGGCGAGGCCGAGAAGCCGGAACGCCACTTCATTGCGGTGGCGGCGGCCCAGGCGGGCGCCGACGCGGTCGCGGGTCGACATTGCGCGGCCGTCAGTCATATTGCTCCCGATAGTGCCGCACGACCCGAAGCGCGATCACGTTCAGCGCCAGGGTCACGAGGAACAGCACGAGCCCGAGCGCGAACGCAGCCAGCGTCTTCGCGCTGTCGAATTCCTGATCGCCGACCAGCAGCGTCACGATCTGCACGGTCACGGTCGTGACCGCCTCGAAAGGGTTCGCCGTCAGGTTCGCCGCGAGGCCCGCCGCCATGACGACGATCATCGTCTCGCCGATCGCCCGCGACACGGCCAGCAGCAGCGCGCCGACGATGCCAGGCAGCGCGGCCGGCAGAATGACCTGGCGGATCGTCTCGGATTGGGTCGCACCCAGGCCATAAGAGCCGTCACGCAGGGCCTGCGGCACGGCGTTGATCACGTCGTCCGACAATGACGACACGAAGGGGATGATCATGATTCCCATGACGAGACCCGCGCCGAGAGCGCTTTCGGACGCCACCTCGAACCCGAGCGAATCTCCCAGCCCGCGCAGGAACGGTCCCACGGTCAGCGCGGCGAAATAGCCGTAGACCACCGTCGGAATCCCCGCCAGCAGCTCGAGCAGCGGTTTCACCCAGGCGCGCACGCGGCGGCTCGCATACTCGGACAAATAGATGGCCGACATCAGACCGACCGGGGCCGCGACGGCCATCGCAATGCCGGAGATCAGCAGCGTACCGGTAAACAGCGGTATCGCGCCGAACGCCCCGGACGAGCCGACCTGATCCTCCCGGATCGCCGTCTGCGGGCTCCAGTTCAGGCCGAACAGGAACTCGAACGGCGACACCTGCTGAAAGAAGCGCAGCGCCTCGAACAGCACGGACACGAAGATGCCGATCGTCGTCAGGATCGCAACCGTGGATGCGGCGACGAACAGGTATTCGATCGACTTCTCGACCCGGTTGCGCGCCCTGAAATCGGGCCGAACCCGGCGCACGGCCCAGCCGAGGGTCGCGACGCCGAGCACGAGCACGGTGCCCGCGAGGAGCCGACGGCTGGTCTGCCGGACCTCCGAGTACCGCTCGGCGGCCGCCGCGATCGTCGGATCGGGTTCGCCGAGCTGAACTCCGCCCTCGACCAGATTCCGCACGTCGTTGAACACCAGTCCCAGCCGTCCCTCCGACAGCTGCTGCATGTCGGCCGGCAGCGCATCGACGACCGCCGCGCGCAGCACGACGGGCTCGACCGCGTGCCAGATCGCGAACAGCGCGAGCGCCGGCAGCACACACCACAGCGCGACGTACCCGCCGTAATAGCCCGGCAGCGAATGGAACGGCCGCGTGCCCTTCTTGGCGGCCACCACGCCGACGATGGCGCGCTGCCGCCCGAGGAAATAGGCGAACGCCGTCAGGCCGATCAGCGCGATCAGCAGTGTGGACGAAGCCACGTGCGGCTAGTCGATCTGCGAGAGCTCGAGCGGATCGAGCGTCTCGGCCCTCCTCGCCATCTCGGTCCGCTCCTCCTCGGGCAGCGGCACGAGCCCGAGATCCGACAGATAGCCGAACTCGCCGGCGGCGTCCTCGCTCGTGAACTCGGCCAGGTACTCGTCGAGGCCCGGGATGACCGGCACGTGGGCCTTCTTGACGTAGAAGTAGAGCGGCCGCGAGATCGGATAGGTGCCGTCCGCGATCGTATCGAACGTCGGCACGACGCCGTCGATCGGCACTCCGTTGACCCGATCTGCGTTCTGATCGAGGAAGCTGTAGCCGAAAATGCCGAGC
>JAFGNC010000545.1 GCA_016927175.1 Gammaproteobacteria bacterium
ATCGAACCGACGGCCGGGATCTTCAGCGCGGCGTCTGCCTTGCCCCAGTATTTGATCAGCGCGATGTTGGCACGCGCTTTTGCCCTGCCATGCATTGCATTCCCTTCGTTCAACGTCGCGGTGCCGAGCGCGATCCCGCTCGCGCGGCTACTTCAGATAGCCGTGGCGCTCGAACCAGTCGATCGCGTCGGTGACGGCCTCCGCAGGGTCGCGCCATCGGTAGCCGAGCTCCGTCTCGGCCTTGCGGCTCGAGAAGTACATGTGCTTCGAGGACATTCTGACGCTGTCCATGCTGACGCGCGGCTCGCGCTTCGTCAGCTTCGATACGGCCTCCGAGCCGGCCGCGACCGGGTAAACGAGCCAGTGCGGCAGGCGGATTCTCGGCGGGCGGCGGCCGTAATGCCGCGCTACCAGCTCCAGAATCTGCTCGAGGCTCATGTCCTCGCCGCCGAGGATGTAGCGCTGCCCCGGCACGCCGCGCTCGAGCGCGAGCAGGTGCCCGCGAGCCACGTCGTCGACGTGCACGAGGTTCAGGCCCGTGTCGACGAAAGCCGGGATCCGTCCTGCCGCGGCGTCTACGATGATCCTGCCGGTCGGCGTCGGCTTCACGTCACCGGGACCGACGGGCGTTGACGGATTGACCGTGACGACGTGGAGCCCGAGCTCCGCCGCGCGCCGCGCGACGGCCTGCTCGGCCAGGTACTTCGAGCGCTTGTACGGACCGATCATGTCGTCGAGACCGACCGGCGTTTCCTCGTCGGCGGGCCCGCGGTCGGCACGCAGCCCGAGCGTCGCGACGCTGGACGTGTAGACCAGACGCTCGACGGCGGCTGCGGCGGCCGCTTCGAGAACGTTCAGCGAGCCCTGCACGTTGGTCGCGAGCATCCGGTCGGCGTCCGGCACCCAGAGCCGATAGTCGGCTGCGACGTGCAGCACGGCGCGGCAACCGCGCACGGCCTGCCTCAGCGTGTCCGGCACGGTGATGTCGCCTTCGGCGACGTCGACGTCGAGGCCTTCGAGATTGCGGCGGTCGCTCGACGCCCGCACGAACGCGCGCACGGCCTCGCCGTCGGCCAGCAGCGCCCGCACGACCGCCGCACCGACGAATCCGTTCGCGCCCGTCACGAGCACGCTCACCGTTGACTCCAGACACGCAGCATGACCGGCAACAGTATCAGCGTCGCCGCCAATGTCACGACCATGCCTATCGTCAGCAGCTGCCCCATGCTCGCCATGCCCCGATGCGCGGCGAACCCGAGGTTGCCGAAACTCGCGATCGTCGTCAGCGTGCTCGCCAGCATCGCGGCCGACGTGCTGGTGCCGTATGGCGTGCCGTGCGAAGGCGGCGCCGTGCGCATCCTGTGCACGATGTGGATGCCGTTGTCGACGCCGATGCCGACCAGCAGCGGCAGCGCGATGATGTTCGCGAAGTTGAACGGCACACCGAACGCGACGGCGGCGCCGGCCGTGACTCCGGCGGCCAGCAGGATCGGCACGATGACGAGCAGCACGTCGGCGCCCCTGCGCAGGAACACGAACAGCAGGATCGTGACCATGATCAATGCATACGTCAGCGCGAGCCGAAACGACCGCACGACGGTGCTGGAAGCTTCCTGGTACACGACCGGCAGCCCCGTCGCGGTCGGAATCACGTCCCGGACCGAATCCACGAAACGCTCCGACGCCGCATTGTCGCTGACGTCCTCGGCCGGCGTGATCTCGATCAGCTCGCGGCCGTTCTCGCCCATCCAGCGCTCCGCCAGCGCGTCCGGCAGCGCGTCGAGACCGAAAGGCTCGGCCTGCAGCGCAAGCTCGAGCCGCTCGAGCTCGCGCGGCAAGGCGCCGACGATGTCCGCGTCGAGGGCGTCGAGCACGCCCCGCCGGCGCGTCTCGTTCGCGCCGGCGAGCTCGTCGAGCACGCGCTCGAGCGACGCCTCGAGAGCGGCGGCCGCTTCGCTCGACGGGTTCTGCCGGCGCAGCGCGTCCAGCAGGCCGGTCAGCGCGCCTTCGAGCGCCTCCGCGTCGGGCGCCGCTCGCTCGACGTCGGAAAAGCCCGGTCCCATCAGCAGAGCGATGTCCTCGAGCACGAACAGTTTTTCGTCCTGCTCCGACGGCACGAGATCTTCGACGGTCGTGACGCTGCGCACGGTCGGCAGCGGCCGCAGCGCCCGTGCCCACTCGAGCGCCGTGGCGCGGTCAGGCGCGACGGCGACCAGATCGAACAGCGGCGCTTCGCTGCCGGCCGCCAGCGCGGCGAGCGCGCGGACGGACTCCGTTTCCGGATCCCGCAGGTTGATCGGATTGTTGTCGAACTCGAGCTGCGGCAGCAGCGCGGCGGCGGCGACGACGACGACCGCGGTTACGGACAACACCGCTTTCGGCTGCGCAGTGAGCCGCGCGAGAGACCGGGTGCCGATCCACGGCGGCCGCAGCAGACTCTTCCTGTTCCGCGTGAACGTCGCGAGCAGCGCGGGCAGCAGCGTGACGCTGACCGCGAGGCTCAGAAACATGCCGGTGCCGGAGATCAGTCCGAGCTCGGAAACGCCCTGAAATTCCGTCGGGATGAACGCGAAAAAGCCGGCCGCCGTCGTGGCTGCGCAGATCACCAGCGACGTGCCGACGCCGGCAATCGTGTCCGTGACGGCGTCGTCGACGGTGGCGCCGTCCGCCAGCAGCTCCTTGAACCGCAGACACACGTGCAGGATGAAATCGACGCCGAGGCCGATGTACAGCACCGCGAACGCGACCGACAGCAGGTTCAGGTGGCCCACGGCGCCCGCCGCGAACGCAGCCGTGCCCATGAGGCCGACCAGCAGCGTCACGAGCGAGATCGCGAGCAGCCTGAACGACCTGAGGGCGGCGTACAGCACGATGCCGACCATCAGCAGCGATGCGAGGCCGGCGACACCGGCGCCGCGTCGGACCGTCAGCATCTCTTCGTATTCCATCGCGACGCTGCCCGTCAGGCTCGCTGCGACGTCACGGAACTCGCCGCCGGTCAGCTCGTCGGTCGTGGCGCGGAGGAATTGCACGGCCTCGGCCGCCGGCTGCACGCGGTCGAAGTCGAGCTTCGGGCGAAGCAGGATCAGGCGCCGCTCGGCGCCCTGCTCGTCCGCCGAGCCGGTCATCAGCGCGCGCCATGCGATCGGATCGCGGCCGGCTTCGACGGACGCGTCGAGCGCGGCCGCGAGCTCCCGATACAGAGCGGCGGCGACCGGCGCGTCGGCCGTCCCCGCGCCGGCGCCCGAGGCGAGCGCGCGCTCGTCCGCCGCGGCGCCGGCTCCGTCGTCGCCGGGAGCGGTGTCCGCGTCCGCTGCCGCATCGCCGACCGTCCGGCGCACGACGTCGACGACCGTCGCGCCGTTGAACGTTGGCCGCAGCAGGCCGATCAGCGGCTGCGCGCCCGCCAGCCGATCCGCCAGATCCTCGAGCTCGTCGACGGACAGGTAGAGCAGCCCCTGCCGCTCGAAAAACTCACCCCCCGCCGGATCGAACACGGACAGAAAAAGGTCCTGGCGTTGCTCCAGACGCTCGCTGAGCTCCGCGGCGAACGCATCGGCGCGCTCCGCCGAGGCCGCTTCCACGACGACGACCAGATTGCGGTCGCGCGACTCGAACGTCTGCCTGTAATCGATGAAGTGCTGCCGCCACGGAAGGTCCGGCGAGATCATGTCCGCCGTGTCCGTGTCGATGCCGAGCCGCGTCGCCGCGAACTGCACGCACAGCGCGGCCGCGCCGATCGACAGCACGATCACGGCGACCCTGAAGCGCAGCACGACGCGCACCCAGCGTGCCAGCCCGCGGCCGATCCAGCTCGTGACGGAAGACATGGTCAGGCGTGGAACAGAAAGCCCCGCGGCGTCAACTCACCCGCGACTTCGATCAGCGTACGGCGCGCCCGGCGATAGCGCCGGGCGAGCGTCCACAGTATGGGCCATGAGCCCGGACGCAGCGCCGCGTCGACGACCGGCGCGAGCCTGCGCTCCCCGGCCTCGTCGATCCACCGCTCGACGCCGGGCGGCAGCGTGTCGGCGGCGCCGTCGGCCGCGACCCTCAGCACGACGAACGGCACGCCGGCCGTCATCGCCGCCGCGGCCACGGCACCCGATTCCATGTCGACGGCGACGGCGCCGCTCGCCTGCGCGGCTTGCCGCTTGGCAGCAGGCGTTGCGAGTACCTCGGACGACGCGAGCAGCGGCCGGTCGTCGACGGTATGGCGAGCGCGCAGCGCCTGGCTCAGCCGCTCCCGCCACCCGGCGTCGACGTCGAAGCGCGTGCCGTCGGATCCGACGACGCTTCGCGGCAGCAGCACGCAGCCCGGCTCGACGTCCGCCCTCAGCGCGCCGGCGAGCCCGCACGAGATCAGCGCTGCCGCGCCGCCCCTGACGGCCAGCGCGGCGGCAGCCGCGGCGCGCCCCGCACCCGGCCCGCACTGGCGCACCGACAAGGTCGCCGCGGACCGCGCCGCGCAGCGCTCGAAGCAGGCGCGCTCGATACCGAGCGCGACGATCAGCGCGACTCCGGCATCGGCGGCATGGCTCGCGGCCGCGCCGTCAGCGGACATCCAGCCGCCTCGGTGCCGCATAGAGCGACGCGCCTGCGGTCCGCGCTTCGAGCGAAACCAGCGGCAACCCGTCGGCGGCGCGCTCGAACATCATCCGCAGCGCGCGGTTGCTCATCAGAGTCAGGTTGGTCGTGAAGATCGTCGCCTTGACGGTGCGCCGCGACACCTTGACCTCGGCGCCGGAGCGGAAGCTCGGGTTCCGGTGGATCTTTCGCAGCGTCAGCACGGCGAGCCCGATCGCCCACAGGCAGAATCGGCGTATGCCGACCTCCCGCTTCGGGATCAGGCACGTGTACTCGAGCGCATTGCGCAGATGCGCGTGCGCGACGCCGAGCAACTCGTTCAGTCCGTCGCGGAAGCTCGTCGACGTGTGCGAGTCCTCGAGGCGCTCGAGACTGAACGTGCCGCTGCCGAACACCGAGCGCGGCAGCCAGCACGTATCGGCGTGCCTGTCGTCCCAGATGTCCTTCAGTATGTTGGTCATCTGCAGACCCTGGCCGAAGGAGACGGCCAGGCGCATCAGACGCTCCCGGTGCTGCGCGAGCTCCGGAACGTGCAGGCAGAACAGCTCCGTCAGCATCTCGCCGACGACGCCGGCGACGTAGTAGCAGTAC
>JAFGNC010000546.1 GCA_016927175.1 Gammaproteobacteria bacterium
CTCGAATAGCCGTTCGCCCAGACGCTGTAGGCGGACGCCAACGGCTGGCGCAGGTCGAGCTCGGCCCAGACGGCCAGTGCGTTCCCGCCCGAGGTCGGCGCGGCTTTCGGATAGAAGACGTCCAGCGCGCTGACCGGCTCGGGCGCGGCCCAATCGCCGCCCGGCGTATAGCGGTTGGCGAACGCGGTGAGGACCACGACTCCGTTGACGGTCTCGGGCCTGCGCCATATCGCGACGACGTTACCGTCGGTGTCGGCCGCGACCTGGTGCTGCTCGGCGCCGTCGCCGGGGCCGATCATCCGCGGCGTCTCCCAATTGCCGCCGCTTGGGAGCCGAGCGGCGTAGACGGCCCGGTCGAAGCCGGGATTCTGCAGCCAGACGGCAAACGCATTGCCGGCGCCGTCGTAGGCCGCCTTCGGGCTCGTGGCGGTGCCCGTGTTCGTCGTCGAAACGTGCACCGGCGGCTCCCAGGTTTCACCCGTCAGGCGGCTGGCCCACACGTCCCACAGAACCCCGGTCCCGGATTGCTGCCAGAGCGCAAGAAACTCACCGGCAGCGCCGACCGCCACATTCGGACTCGCCACGAAACTCCCGTTATCGATGACCTCGGCGGTACCCCAGCCACCAGCGGGCTCGTGGCGGCTGGCGTAGACCGCCATCGCCGTGCCGTCAAACTGCGTCCAGACTGCGATCGCGTCGCCGCCCTCGTGCACGGCGAGCTCCACATTGCCGGAAACCTCGCCCGGCTCGCTCTCGAGCAGCTCGGGCACGCCCCAGCCGCCGCCGGGCACGAACCGATTCGCCCACGCGCTCGCGTTACCGGTCGCCGCATCGGTCTGAGTCCACACCGTGTGCGCGCGGCCTTCGGCGTCGAACGCGACGCGCGGGCTGCCGGCATAGGGATCCGCGTCGTTTTCCTCGACGAGCACGGCCGTGCCCCAGCCGACGCCCGCCTGGTAGTAGTTCGACCAGATGTCGGTGCGGCTCCCGGCTTCCTGAACCCAGAGCGCGAGCGCGTTGCCGTTGCCGTCGAACGCGATCTGCGCGTCGTTCGCGGCGCCGGCGGCGTCGTCGAGCTCGATGTCCGGGAGCCATTGGCGCGGCGCGGCGCCGCCGTCGGCGATCACGAGCGCGGCAGTCGCGGGCGCGCCGAGCGCCGCGCCGGCGGGCGCCGCGAGCTCGAGTATCACGGTCTCGTCCGCTTCCGCGTCGGCGCTTGCGACGAGCACGATCTCGACGTCGCGCGCGGATTCGCCGGCGGAAAACGTCACGACGGTGTCGACCGACTCGTAGTCCTCGCCGGCGAGCGCCGTGCCGTCTCGTGTCGCGAGCGTCACGCTCGCCTCGCCGGCGACGTCGCCGTGCCTCGTGATCGTGACGCTCGCGACGCCATCCGCCTCGAGCGCCGCGAACTCAGCGGCGGAGAACTGCACCGTATCGGCCTGCGCCTGGTCGTCGTCGCGAATCGTGAGCACGGCGGTCGCCGGGCCGCCGATCGATCCGAGCGGGCCCGACAGCGTGAACGTCGCGGTCTCGTCCGCCTCGGCGATCGCATCGTCGACGATCGACACCGCGACCTCGTGCGGCCCCGCGTCGCCGTCGCCGAACGTGACGCTCGACAGGATCGGCACGTAGTCGCCTCCGCTCGCGCCGCCGGTCGCCGAGCCGTCTGCGCTCTGGATCGTGACGACCACAGCCCCGTCGGTGCCGCCGGTGCGCACGACCGACAGCGTCGCGACGCCGGTTCCCTCGTCGACGCCGAAGCTCGCGCTGCCGAACGCGATCGAGCCCGGACCTTGCTCGGCGTCGTCGTCGACGATCGTAACCTCGGCCGTCGCTTGCGCGCCGATCTCGGCGCACCCCTCCGCATCGACGAGGGCGAGCGTCAGCGTCTCGTCCGGCTCGACCTCGCCGTCGTCGGCGATCGGCAGATCCAGGGTCCGCGGAGCGGCGCTGCCGTCGCCGAAGCGCACGATCAGCTCTGCATCGTCGAAGTCGTCTACCGGCGCGGCGCTGCCGCCGGTGAGCCGCACGCGCGCCGCGATTGCGCCGACGAGGCTGCCCGTTCGGATGATCCTGACCGGCGTGCGATTGTCGCGGGACTCGGACGTCGTATAGCTTGCGGCCTCGATCTCGAGCGTGCTCGTCTCGCCGCCGGGCGTGTCGCAGGTCGGCGGCGGCGGCTCCGCGTCGCGCAGTGTGTCGATCGGCGTCGCGTCCTCGATGGCGAGCATCAGGAGCCCGGTCGTCTGGATGTTGATGCCGCCTAAGCCCGCGGGCGGCTCGCCTCCCTCTCCTGCCTCACTCTCGGTCGACGCCGGATCGCGCAGATAGGCCGCGGTGCCGCCCTCGGGCGAGTAGCTGTTGCGCGCCTCGACGCGCGCCTCGGAGAGGACGACGATGTCTTCGCCGACCGGCACGCCCGAAAGGTCGATCTCGACGACGATCGGCTTCACGAGCCGCGCGCGCGCAACCTGGTTCTCGAAGCGGTCGCTGCCTGCGGCGGTGTCGAGCGTGAAATCGCCGACGAGCACCTCGCCGGCGTCATCAGTCGCCCACAGCGAGTCGAGCGCGTCGCCGCGGACCTCGGGCTCGAGCTCCCAGGCGACGACCTGGTCCTCTTCGACGCCCATGCCCACGAGGTCCATCTTGCCGTGGATGTCGAAGAACGTCTCCGCGCTCGGGCCGTCGCCGTCAAGCCCGTCGCCGTCAAGCCCGTCGTCGTCGAGCGCGGTGCCGGCGCCGGCCCTGAACGCGCGTACCCTGAGCTCGACACCTGCCCGAAGGTGTCCCTGTTGCGGATTCCACCAGTGGTCGATGTTGTCGAACCCGAGCAGGTCGGCGTGCGTGAGCTCGAGCCGGAACGTGGCCTGCCCGACCTTCCTGAACGCCCAGGCCGTGTCGAGCGACGCGTAATGGCTCGTCAGGAATACGGTGCCTGTCGGATGCAGGAGAGGGACGCCCGGCGGCGACTCGACGGCGAGCCAGTAGGTCTCGCCGGTCAGGCTCGAATGCACGACTCCGACGGCATCGCCGAGCCCCGCGGGGGTGCGCGCGTCCAAGTACTTCTCGAAGAGCTCCTCCGAAGCAAGCCCGCTGGCGGAGCCGAGCGGCACCCCCTGCCCCGTGTCGAACCAATGATCGTCGTGCAGCAGGCCGCCGCCGAAGAGCTCTGCGTCCTCGAGCGGCGTTACGGGCGGATCGGGGTCCGCCGGATCCACGAGGTGGCTCGGGACCGCCCGCAGCATCGTGTAGGAGTCGTCGTAGCGGTAGTAGCGGTACGGCTTCGGGCAGTGAACGACGACATCGGTGATGTCGCCCTCGACGATGCCCCTGTCGTTGTCGACCCAGCACTCCTGATCGGGATCCGCGGGCTGCTGCCAGATGCCGACCTCGTACGACTCGCCGAGATCGAGAGGCGTCTCGAATGTATAAACGCCGTCTTCCGCTCGCTTGTCTTTTTCGACGACGAGCATCTGCACGGCGCCGTTGACTTCGACTTCTCGCTTGAGGCTCACGATCAGCCCCGTGCCGAGCAGCCCTTCGACCGTGTACGACAGCGTCGCATCGCCGCACGTGACCAGGATGTCGGTCACGTCCCGGTCCTCGATCACGCCGACGCCGCCATCGACGACGCATATCTGACCGGTCGGCTGTCTCTCGATGGTGACCTCGTACCCATCGCCCGCGATGAAGCCGTTGCCGATCGTGGAGAAGGGCCCGTCGCCGTCGATTTCGATCCGGAAGTTCTGGGGAGCCTCGTCGGGCATCGTCTGCACCACGAGCAGCACGAGCCCCGGGTTTCTGAGCCCGTTCACCTGGCCGCCGACCGCGTAGGCGTCATGACAGACGATCTCGACGTCCGTCACGTCAGCGCCGCTGACGACGCCGATGTCGTGCTCGGCACGGCAGTCCTGCTCGTAGTCCGACGTTTGGCTGACAACGATCTCGTAGCGGGTGCCGTCTGGAATCGGGCTCGGGAACGTGAACGATCCGTTTGCGGCGATCGTCAGGTCCTGCCGCTGGAACTCGCCGTCTACGCGGTAGTCCAGGCTGGTCCGAACGGACGAGGCGGTCAGGCCGCTCACCGTGCCGCCGATCGAGTAGGCCTCGTCCGTCGCACCGGGAGGAGGCGCCGGCGGTGCCTCACCTGACGAGCCGCCCGAGCAACCTGCGAGCAGCGACGCGCCGAGCGCGGCGCACGCGGCCGCGGCGGCCGAGCGCGCGAGGCGCCTTGGTCGGTCGAGGGCGGTTGGCGAAAGAATCGGGTCGGCGCTCATGGGGCGTCCTCTCTTAGTGGGCGAGCACCGTCGTCAAACGACGGAGCGCTCGGGGCTTTATCGAGTAAACGAGATCGAGCAGCAGATCCGGACATCGGGCAGAGGCAGCCGTCCGGCTGTGAGGCAGGCACTTGTTAGGCAAGGCGAGGCAGCGGCGCTGGCCCGACCGGCGCCGGCGAATCAGAGGAAGTTCTTAGCCCTGCTGGGCGCCGCCCGGACGTCGCGACGGGAAGAGCCACGCCGTCAGAGCCGAGGTCGTTGCGCTCATCGGGAAGCACGCCTGCAGATCAGTGGCTGCCTGCAGGTCCGCAAAACTTCTTGCGTTCATCGCGCCGGAAGAATAACCACTATCTCTTGGCGA
>JAFGNC010000547.1 GCA_016927175.1 Gammaproteobacteria bacterium
CACGGCTGGACCCGCGGCACCGACCTGACGCTGACGGACGCGGTCGAGCGGTATACGGCGCACGGGCTGCGCCACGTGCTGTGCACGGACGTCGCACGCGACGGCGCGCTGGCCGGCCCGAACGTGGAGCTGTACCGGCAGTGCGCCGCCGATTGGCCGCAGATCGCCTTCCAGGCGTCCGGCGGCATCCGGGACGCGGCCGATCTCGACGTGCTGGCCCGGGCCGGCGCCGCCGCCGCGATCTCGGGCAAGGCGCTGCTCGAGGGGCGACTGACCGACGAGGAGATCAGAGGATTCTTACCAAACGCATAATCCCGTGTCTCGACGTGCGCGACGGGCTCGTCGTCAAAGGCGTGCAGTTCCGCAATCACCGCGTCATGGGCGACATCATGGAGCTCGCGGAGCGCTACCGCGACGAGGGCGCGGACGAGCTCGTGTTCTACGACATCACGGCGAGCCCCGACGGCCGCACCGTCGACCGCAGCTGGGTCAACAAGGTGGCGCGCGCGCTGGACGTGCCCTTCTGCGTCGCCGGCGGCATACGCACGCTCGGCGACGCGGAGACCGTGCTGAACTACGGCGCCGACAAGGTTTCCGTCAACACACCGGCGCTTGAGAACCCGGGGTTCGTCGACCAGCTCGTGCGCCGCTTCGGATCGCAGTGCGTCGTGATCGGCGTCGACACGCTGGCCCGTGACGGCGGCTACGAGGTTCATCAGTACACCGGCGACCCCAGCCGCTCGCGCTCGAGCCGGCGGCGCACGCTCGACTGGGTGCGCGAGGTCGAAGACCGCGGCGCCGGTGAGATCGTGCTGAACTGCATGAATCAGGACGGCGTGCGCCGCGGCTACGACATCGAGCAGCTGTCGCTGGTACGCGATGCCGTGCGGCTGCCGCTGATCGCGTCCGGCGGCGCCGGCGCGATGGAGCACTTCAGGGAGGTCTTCGACAAGGCCCGCGTGGACGGCGCGCTCGCGGCCAGCGTGTTCCATTCCGCGGCGATATCGATCCCTGAGCTGAAGCGATATCTGCGCGATTCGGGCGTCGCCGTGCGGCCGACGCTCGACGGCGTCGCCGCGGCCGGATGCGCCGCCGGCGGCAGCGGTGAAGCGGGAACCGGCGCCGCGGGCGCGGAGGAGCCACGGTGAACGACTTACGCTTTCTGTCGGCGCTCGAGGAAATCATCTCGGCCAGGATCGAGGAAGACGCCGACGCCAGCTACACGGCACGGCTCGCGCAACGCGGCGTGCTGAAGGTCGCGCAAAAAGTCGGCGAGGAAGGCGTCGAGCTCGCGCTGGCGGCGGCCGCGCAGGACGAAGGCCGCGTCACGGCCGAAGCGGCCGATCTGCTCTATCACCTGCTCGTGCTGCTGAGGCTGCGGAACCTGTCGCTCGGCGCCGTCGTCGGCGAGCTCGAGCGGCGACACGCCGCCGCACCGGCCACCGACGGTTCCGACTGACAGGGCCGCCTCGCCCGAAGGCTGTCGCCGCGACGGCCGTGCATTCCGTCGCCAAGCGCAGCCTTGTCCGTTACGGAAATTGCCGGCTCAGGGGATTTACAAGGTTTACATAAGGCTTGCTCCGGAGCGGGAGACCCTGTAGCGTGCCCCCTTCGTCATTTGTTGTGTTCTCTGCGCAACCTCACGGGCTTCGCGGAGCGCTGCGATGACGTAGATTCGCCACAACCCACGAGCTCGATGCAGGATGCGCCGGCTCTCGGGGTGCGCAGACCGTGCTCTGAAGCGAGCGGGCGGTCGTCGTGCTCGAGCGACGAAGAAGAGGAAAGGAAGCCTGATGAAGACCTATTTGCGGTTTGCGATGCTCGCCAGCGGCCTGACTGCCGGCGTAGCCGCCGGACAGCCGGCCGAGTCCGTATCCGAGAACGAGACGGTGACCGAATCCCGGGGCTATGTCTCGATCCTGCCCTACCACTACTCGATCGACTCGGACCGCGCCGCGGGTGACGACGGACGCGGGCTTGCGATCGCGTACGGCCGTCGATGGCACGGCGGCTGGTTCTGGGAAGCGCAGACCTACGGCACGCTGCTCGACACGCCGCAGGATGCATCCACGGATTTCTACCAGCACGGTGCGTCGCTCGACGTCGGTGTCCGGCTGAATCCGCGGAGCGACGGCGCTTCGCCTTTCTTCATCGCCGGAGCGGGCCTCGTGCGCAACGACGTGTTTCCCGACGCCGGTGACGATACCGACTGGACCGGCAACGTCGGCCTCGGCTTCGTGACGGGCGGGCTCGGCAACGGCGGCGTTCGCCTGCGCGGCGAAGCGCGCTACGTCTACGACACCTTCGAGACGCCGGCCGGCCAGGACGGCATGAACGAGTGGCGCATCGGTCTCGGCGTCATGGTGCCGCTCGGCCGCCGCGTCGTCGAGCGGGAGCTCGTTCGCGAGCGGGTCGTGACGGAGACGGTCACCGAGACGGCGCCTGCCGATATCGTCGACAGCGACGACGACGGCGTGCCGGATCAGATCGACCGCTGCCCGGGCACGCTGGAGGGCCTCGCGACCGACAACCGCGGCTGCGCATCGGAGGCGCAGACGCTGCGGCTCGACGGCGTCAACTTCGAGCTGAACTCGGCGCAGCTGACCCCTGGCGCCAGCGAGACGCTGCGGCGCGTCGCGGAATCGCTGCGCGGCGAGCCGAACCTGCGGGCCGAAATCGCGGGCCATACGGACAGCAGCGGCGCCGACGACTACAACATGCGGTTGTCGCAGCAGCGCGCCGAGTCGGTTAGGGAATTTCTGATCTCGCAGGGCGTCGAAGCCGACCGGCTCCGGGCGCGCGGTTACGGCGAGACGCAGCCGGTGGCCGGCAACGACACGGAGTCGGGCCGCGCCATGAACCGCCGGGTGGAGTTCAGAGTCGTCAACTGATCGTGCGGACGGCCGCTCGGGCCTGCGCTCCCGAGCGGCCGTGCTTCGCTGTGCCGGGCCAAACCGTCAGCGCGCCGGAGGCAGCAGCATTTCCTCCGCAGGCTCGCGCAGGTTGTAGCGCGAGCTCATGGCGTGGCCGTAAGCGCCGACGTTCGCGATCAGCAGCACGTCCCCTTCCTGCGTCGCCGGCATCAGGCGGTCCGATCCCAGCCGGTCGCCGGTCTCGCATATCGGCCCGACTACCGTCACGACGTCCGTGGCGGACTCGCCGAGGCGCGTCAGGTTCACGATCTCGTGGTACGCGCCGTACAGCGCCGGGCGGATCAGGCTGTTCATGCCCGTATTGACGCCGATGTACTGCACGTCTCCCTTGCCCTTCTTCTGCGTGACGCGGGTCAGCAGCACGCCGGCCTGCGCGATGATGTAGCGGCCGGGCTCGAGCCAGATCTCGCGGCCCGCGCACGCGTTCCTGACTTCGCCGAGACCGGCGTCGAGCGCGCGCATGTCGAGCGGCCGCTGCCCGGCCTTCTCCGGCACGCCGAGGCCGCCGCCGAGGTCGAGGTAACGCGTCTCGGGAAAACGCTCGAGCAGCTCCACGAGCTGCTGCCCCGTATCGCGCCACGCCTCCGGCGTCAGCACGCCGCTGCCCGTATGCGAGTGCAGCCCTACGACGCGTGCGCCGCTCGCCGCCACGAGCCGCGCAAGCTCGTCGATCTCGAACAACGGCACGCCGAACTTCGAATGCGCGCCGGCCGTGCGCACGTGCTCGTGGTGCCCGCGACCCTGACCGGTGTCGATGCGGATGAACAGCTCCGCGCCGCGGAACAGCTCCGGCCACGCCTGCAGCGGATACAGGTTGTCGAGCGTGAGCCAGACGCCCTGCTGCCGGCCCCATTCGTATTCCTCGCGAGGCGCAAAATTCGGCGTGAACAGGATCCTGTTGCGGTCGAGCCGCGGGAACAGCGTCAGGACCCGCTCGATCTCGCCGGGCGACACGCACTCGAAGTTCACGCCGCGAGCGTGAACGGTCCGCAGCACGTCCGGGTGCGGGTTGGCCTTCATCGCATAGAACACGGCGTCTACGGAGTCCAGCGACTTCAACGCGTCCAGCGCCGCCTCGATGCTGCGCTGATCGTAGACGTAAGCCGAGCCGTGCTCGACGGCGAGCTCGAGCAGCTCGTCGCGCCGCTCCGTCCACCACGGCTTAAGCGCCGGCACTCGCGCCGGCGCACCGCTCGAGAACTGCTCCCACGTCGCGCCGAACACGCCTCCCTCGAACCGAGTGACGAGCAGGCCGTGCAGGTGCTGCACGAGCTTGTAAGCGTGCTCGGAGCCGACGACGAAGGTCAGATTCAGGTCGTTGGCCGCCTGCGTCACGAGATGCACCTGGTATTCCTCGAATAGCTCGAGCACCGAGCTCAGCTCGTGCAGTATCGTGCGGATACGGCGTCCGACGAGCGTGATCGCTCCGCAGTCGCGCAGCACCGATACTCGGCACATCCGCCGCAGATCCTCGATCAGCGCATCGAGCGATTCCGGGTCGACGCCGTTCGCGCCGACGTCCACCGTCACCGTGACGTTGCTCTCGGACGTCGAGATCAGGTCGACGGACACGCCGTGCTCGCGGAACCGCGCGAAGGCCTCGGCCAGGAACCCGACCTGATGCCACATCTCCATCGATTCCATCGAGATCAGCGTGATGCCGGTGCGGTGCGAGATCGCCTTCAGCTGCGGCACGTCGTCGCCCGGTGCATCCGAGATCACGGTGCCTTCCCACTCCGGATGCGCCGTGCACTTCAGGAACAGCGGGATGCCCGACCCGCGAACAGGGGAAATGCTGCGCGGGTGCAGGATGCCGCCGCCCGCGGACGCGATCTCCTGGGCTTCCTGATAGTGCAGACTCCGGATCAGCCGCGCGGAGGGCACGGCCTTCGGATCTGCGCTGAAGAAGCCGGGCACGTCGGTCCAGTTCTCCAGCCGCCGCGCCTGCAGCATGCCGGCGAGGTAAGCGGCCGACGTGTCCGAGCCGCCGCGCCCGAGCAGCACCGTCTGATCCTGTGCGTTGCGCGCGATGAAGCCCTGCGTCAGCACGAAGCCGTCGATGCCCGCGAACTGGTGCTGCAGCGCATCGCTCGGGCTGTAGTCGCAACGCGCCGACAGGAACTGACTGCGCTCCGTCTGCTCGCGGCTGCCGGAGCTTTTGAGCAGCGTCCGCGCGTCCTGCCACACCGCCGGCAGGCCGATGCGCTTCAGGTAGGCCGCGCCGAGGCGCGTCGCGGCCAGCTCGCCCGTCGCCAGCACGCGCGCGTGCACTCGCGGGCTCACCTCGCCGACCAGTCGCACCCCGGCGATCAGCTGCTCGAGCTTGCCGAACAGCTCCCCGAGCATCGATCCGTCCACGTCGAGATCGGCGGCGAGCTCGTCGTGCTGCGCGCGGATGCGCATCAGCTTCTGCTCCGTCGCGTCGCCGCGCTCCGCCGTATCGAGCAGGTCGATCAGCGCATTCGACACGCCGGCCAGGGCCGAATGGAAGATCACGGGCTTCACGCCCTCCTCGAGACGCCGACGAACGAGGTCGGCTATGCGGCCCCAGTTCTCCGCGGTCGCCACGCTGCGGCCGCCGAACTTCATGACGACCCAGGGGGAGTCGGGATAAGGCGTCTCCACGCCCTGGTCGACGCCGAGACTCCGGTGCACGATCATGGCCACAGTCAACGCTCTCCTGATGATCGGATCATTCGAAAACCGGATCGGCGAAAGCCGAGTCCGGCGCCGGTAGGGAAAAGGCAGGCGCCGCGCCGCGGCGGCCGGACACCGCCGCGCCGCGCGGGCCCGTCAGCCCACGTCGGTCACGGCGCCGTGCGACGCGGAGCTGACGAGGCGCGCGTATTTGGCGAGCAGACCGCGCTCGGCCTTCTGCGGCGGCGGTACCCAGGCGGCCAGGCGCCGCTCCAGCTCGCCGGGCTCGAGCCGGAGGTCTATCGTCTTGGTCTCGGCATCGATGACGATGCGATCGCCGTCCTCGATGACTCCGATCGGCCCTCCGACCGCGGCTTCCGGTGTCACGTGGCCGACGACGAAACCGTGGCTGCCTCCGGAGAAGCGCCCGTCCGTGATCAGCGCGACCTTGTCGCCGAGGCCGCGTCCGATGATGGCACCGGTGGGGCTCAGCATCTCGCGCATGCCGGGGCCGCCCTTCGGCCCCTCGTAACGGATCACGACCACATCGCCGGCGACGACGCCTCCGTCGAGTATCGCGCGCAGCGCCTCCTCCTCGGAGCCGAAGACGCGGGCGGAGCCCTCGAAATGCGTGCCTTCCTTGCCGGAGATCTTCGCGACGGCGCCTTCCGGAGCGAGATTGCCGTACAGGACTGCGAGATGGCTGTCCCGCTTGAGGGGCTTCGACAGCGGCATGACGATGTCCTGCCCGTCGGGGTACGGCCGCACGTCCGCGAGGTTCTCGGCCAGCGTACGGCCCGTGACCGTCAGGCAGTCGCCGTTCAGCAGCCCCGCGTCGAGCAGCGTCTTCATCAGCGGCTGTATGCCGCCGATCCGGATCAGCTCCGACATCATGTAGCGGCCGCTCGGGCGCAGGTCCGCCAGCACGGGCGTGCGCGCGCCGATACGTGTGAAGTCGTCGAGGCCGAGCGGCACCCGCGCGTCGTGCGCGATCGCGAGCAGGTGCAGCACCGCGTTGGTCGACCCGCCGAGCGCGATCGCGGTGGCGATCGCGTTCTCGAACGCCTCCTTCGTCAGGATGTCCGACGGACGGATGCCGCGGTTGATCAGGTTCACGACGGCCTCGCCCGCGCGGCGGCAATCATCGTGCTTTGCGGCAGACACCGCTTCCTGGGCGGAGCTGTTCGCGAGGCTCATGCCGAGCGCCTCGATCGCCGACGCCATCGTGTTGGCCGTGTACATTCCGGCACAGGAACCGGGGCCGGGAATCGCCGTCGACTCCACCTCCTTCAGCTCCTCGTCGCCGATGCGGCCCGCCGCGCGCGCGCCGACCGCCTCGAACACCGAGACGATGTCGCGGTGCTTCGGACCGGGCCGGATCGTGCCGCCGTACACGAACACTGACGGGCGGTTCAGGCGGGCGAGCGCCATGACGCAGCCCGGCATGTTCTTGTCACAGCCGCCGATCGCGACGACGCCGTCGAACCCCTCACCTGCGACGACCGCCTCGATCGAGTCGGCGATGACCTCCCGGGACACCAGCGAATAGCGCATGCCGGGCGTGCCCATCGAGATTCCGTCGGACAGCGTGATCGTGTTGAACAGCACGGCCTTGCCGCCGGCCCCGTCGACGCCCTCGCCCGCGTCGCGCGCGAGCCCGTCGATGTGCATGTTGCACGGCGTGACCATGCTCCACGTCGACGCGATGCCGACCTGAGGCTTGCGGAAATCCTCGTCGCTGAAACCGACCGCCCGCAGCATCGCGCGGGCCGGCGCATGCTCTATTCCGTCGACGACCTGCCTCGAGTGCCGTCGCGGGTCGTTCTGGTTCGATTCGTCGTTGGCCATGGTTCGCCCCAAGTGGAGGGCAGCGATTATCCCGTTCGACAGCAGGACGGGCAACAGCGCGCTTTCACTGGGAAATCCTGTACACTGTCGCTGCTTGGCGACATAGGGGGCGGCAGGGGCGCCCGGAGCACCAGGGGGGCGGTGATCCAGCTATGGACTCTTCGGATTCGGGAATTTTTCGGCTTGCCAGCGTCGGCAGCTATCTGGACGCGTTGTCGTCCATCACGGCCGAAATGAGCCTGAAGGAGCGCAGCGACCTGATACATCTGGACAAATCGTTGCATAGGCTCTGGAAGCTCGGCCAGAACGTGATCCTGTGCTGGTGCGCGGAGGAGGACGGCATCTCGCTCGTCGTGGTGCCCCACTATGCGGTCGCCGAATTCTCGCACCAGAGCGCGGAAGCCGCGGACGGCGCGCCGCGCGAGCTGCGGCCGTCCGCGGACTTCTTCGAGGCGCTGCTGTCGGGCAGGCGGCAGCTGAACCCCCGCCAGATGGACAATGTCGTGCGGCTGCTGGGCGTCGAGCGGACGCGCCTGCCGCTGCGCGCGGCGCTGACGGCCAATCCGGCGCACGAGCAGATCATCGAGAAGATGATCAAGCGCTACAGCATCACCTATGTGCCCTGCCGCGCCGTCGCGTTGTTCGACATCGTCGGCTTCAGCCTGCTGAGCCCGTTCGAGCAGATGACTCAGTTGAACAGCCTGTCCTACTCGCTGAACGCGGCCCAGAGCAAGCTGCTGGACAAGAAGATAGGCGTCGATTTCGCCCGCTCGACCACCGGGGACGGCTTCTACGTCTGGAACAGGGATCTCGATCTCGAGGCCAACGTCAACCTCTATCACCTGATGTACCTGGTGCTGGCCGACAACGCGATCGCGCGCCGCAAGGCCGAGCGCAACACGGTGCCGCGGCTCCGCGCCGGGTTTCACATCGGCAGCAGCTACGAGTTCCACCAATCCGAGGGGCTGAACCCGACGCTGTATCACTACATCGTCGGCGACGTCACGGTCGAGCTGGCGCGGATGATCGACTATGCCCTGCCGCACCAGATCCTGGTCGGCGACTTCCACGCCCGGCTCGACAACGGCGAAGAGGCGGAGATCGGCGCGCCGGAGTTCGTGGCGCGGGCGACGCAGACGCTGTCCCAGCTGAAGGGGCTCGAGCTGTCGGGCGAGCGCGTCGAGTCGATCAAGTCGTACCTTACGGGGACGCGGCTGCAAAACGGCGAGTTCACCGTGCGCCGCATCACGGTCAACGACAAGCACGGCATTTCGAGGCAGGTGTTCAACGCCAAGGCGAACATCTATCGCCGCAACGCCGCGCCCATCCTGCTCGGCATCGAGGACCGGCTGATCGAGCCGAGCAACATGCCCTTCGACCATACCGAGCATCTGCTGCCGGTTTCGGTCGCCCACTGACGACCGGGCGGCGCTGGTTCAGAAGGCGCTCAGGCGCGCTTGCCGATGATCGGCTTCGGGCTGACGATCGTGTCCTCGCCGCGGTCGCGCCCGTCGTCCGTATCGGGCCGCTCCCGGCCGGACGGGCTCGTGAACCGCAGCTGGTGCTGGCCGACCGCGATCAGATCGCCGTCGCGCAGCGGATGCTCCTGCACCCGGCGCCCGTTGACGAAGCTGCCGTTCGTGCTGTTCAGATCGATCAGCAGCCAGCCGTCCGGCGTCTCCATAAACAGATTCTGGTAGCGGCTGACGTAGCTGCTGTCGAGGCTGATGTCGCAGGCGGCATCCCGGCCGAGCACCATCCGAGGCCGGTTCAGCGAGATCTCGGCGACGATGCTGCCGCCGCTCGACACGACGAGGCGCGCAGCTTCGACGCGAAGCTCCGCCGGATCGGAAACCTGCACGGCGTCCGGCGACAGCGACTCCTCGATCTTCTGCTGCCAGACACTCGGATCGTAGCGCAGGCGCAGCGCCGCGCCGGCGTCCTTCAGAATGGCGCGCGTGACGCGCGCCTGCTGCAGCTGCGAGCTGCGGGCAGCCACCGCTTCCAGCGCCAGCCGGCAAAGCGCATTGATGTCCCCCGCGACCCCCTGAGTGAAACCCTGGATGTCGACGATCGCCTCCTCCGGCACCAGCTCCTCGACCCAGGCGCAACCGGCGCCGTGCAGGCACGCGTGCACATAGGCGCGGGTTTCATCGAGCGTGAAGCCGGCGAGCCGCTGGTGCAGGGAGGGCGCGAGCCGCGTGTCCTCCTGCTGCGACATCATGCTGCGGATCAGATCCTCGTTGCGGGTGACCATGACGCAATGAAGAATCGGCCTGCCGCGCAACCGCATCCGGGACAGCCCCTCGAGCTCGCGGATCAGCGGCAGCGCCAGCCGCTCGAGCGCGTCCGCGACGACGACGCACACCCGGCCCTGCCCCGCCTGATGCCGCAGGAACACCTCGAGGATGTTTCGCAGCTCGGCCGCCGAGCCGTAGACGTCGCCGGGGCCGATCTCGTTGACGAGCTTGCGCAGCAGAAACTCCGGCTCCTTCGCTCCGGGCTCGACCCAGCTGACGAAGATTCCTTCGCGCGCCCTCAGCTGCTGCTCGATCAGCGTCGATTTGCCGACGCCTGCGACACCGCTCAGGAACAACGACTGCAGCCGCCCCTCGAGCAGGTGCTCGAGCTTCAACTGCGCGTACCGCATCGACTGGGACATGAAGGTCGGCCGGATGCCGTCGGGCGCGAAGGGGTTCGACTCGAGCTTGTATTGTTCTATGAACAAGGGCTTGCGCTTGCCTTCCTGCTGCAGCGGCCGACTCTCGGTGATTTCCCGGAGTCCGTCTGGCGGGATATCCCTGAAGTACCGTCCGACGTGAGCATAATGCCACCAGGACCGCGGGATTCAACCGTTCGGGTGCCGACGAGCGATGCACGCACAGTACTCGAAACTCTATTCAGAATACTCCACAAGCGGCTGCACCGACAGCATTTTGCGATCTCGACCGCTCTCGCCCCCTCTGCCCCGGCTCGCGTCCCGAGCGGCCTGTGCCGCGGCGAGCATGCTGCTCTGCGCCTGCGCGGCCCCGGTCGACTCGCCGCGGCCGCCATTCCCGGAGCCGGCGGTGGCTGCGCGGATTTCACAACGCGATGCCTTTCGGATCGTCG
>JAFGNC010000100.1 GCA_016927175.1 Gammaproteobacteria bacterium
CGCCGGCCGAGCTCGCCGCGGTGCCCGCGATCCAGGGGCAAGCGAGCTCGCGCGACCAGAACCTGCAGCTCGCTTCGCCGATCGGGCTCGACGATTCCGTCAGCGCGTGCGTACCGTTCAACGTCATGGGCAACGGCCAGATCTCGCAGGAGGCCTACGACTACATCATGACCCCGAAGTGGGGCGACAGCGTCGTCGAGCAGGACTTCGCCGAGCTGCTCGTGACCGGTGAGGTCTCGGAAGGCTGGGGCGCCGGCCCGGTCTCGCTCGCGACCGGCTTGACCTATCGCGAGCAGTCGTTCCGCGACGGCGCATTCCCGGTCGATGTCGACGCGCTCGGCCCGCCGTTCAATGCGCCCGATCTCGGGATCCGCGGCATCGCTTCGGCCTGGTCCGGCGGCAGCCCCAACCTGCACCAGTTCTCCACCGTCTCGCTGCTGTCGGGCAGCTACGATGTCTGGGAATGGTTCGGCGAGCTGAACGTGCCCCTGTGGGAGTCGTCCTCGGAGAACCAGCGTCTCGGCTCGACCTTCGCGTACCGTTCCTCCGACTACTCGAGCTCGGGTCGCGTCGAAGCCTGGAAGGCCGGCCTCGATTTCCGAGTGGCCCGGGACCTGCGGTTTCGCGCGACGAAATCGCGCGACGTCCGCGAACCCACGTTCTCCGAGCGGTTCGACAGCTCGCCGAACGGCGGCACGATCAACGAGGACCCGCAGACCGGCGATATCAACGTCGTGATCACATCGACGGGCGCGGGCAATCCGAACCTTCGGCCCGAGGTGGCGGATACGATCGTCTACGGCCTGGTCTACGAGCCGGGATGGGCCGAAGGCCTGCGCATGTCGATCGATCGGTACGAGGTGGATATTGCCGACTCGATCGCGACACTCGCCGACGACGATGTCGTCAACGAGTGCTTCTTCAATATGGTGCTATGCGAATACGTGGTTCGGGATGACGCCGGCAACCTGGCGCGAGTGCTTCGGCCCTATCTGAACCTCGACCAGGCGTATGTGCAGGGGCTCGACTTCGAGATCGTCTACGGCCGTGACGTCGACTGGTTGCGGAGCCCGGACGAATCGTTCAGCGTGCGCGTGCTCGGCGGCAAGCTCGAGCACCGCACGAACACGGTTGCGGGCAGCGTACCGGACGAGTTTGCCGGAGCGTTGGGGTTCCCCGAGCTGACCGCCAATGCAACGGCGTCCTATCGCGTCGGACCCTGGTCAGTTCAGGTCCAGCAGCGGTACGTCGACGAAGTGCTGCTCGACCGCAACTGGGTCGAAGGCGTCGACATCGACGACAATACGATCCAGTCCAAGTCCTGGACCAACCTCGTTCTCGGCTACGGACGCGAGATGCGCAGTGGCGGGCTTTGGCGGCTGACCTTCAACGTGCAGAACGTGTTCGACAAGGACCCCCCGATCATCCCATCAACCGGGGGCGGACGTTTCGGCGCTCAGATCACGAGCAACACGTACGACGTGTGGGGCCGCCGCTACCAGCTGGGCTTCAGCATGGACTATTGATCCCTCAGCATGCTCCCGGGGAGGGGGCCGCCGAGACGGCGTACATCAAGCCCGCAGGAACGCTCGCAGCTCAGCGAGGACCTCGTCCGGCGCCCCCTCCTGCATATTGTGTCCGCCCGGCATGGCCTTGCCCGTGACGTTCGTGCCGCGCTCACGCCAGATCGCGAGCACGTCGTAGAGCCGATCCATCGACCCGCCCTCTGCCCATAGAACGTGCAGCGGGCAACGGATTCGCCGGTCGAGATCCGCTTCGTCGTGCTCGAGGTCGATCGACGCGCTGGCACGATAGTCCTCGCACATCCCGTGCACCCCTTCGGGTGTACCGTTCTTCCGCTGGTACTCCGCTCGTGCGGGAGATCCCGCGTTCCGTGCACGCGCCGCGGCCTGCTCGAGCAGCATGTTCTCCGGAATCGGATACGGTTGCAGGAAGCTGAACCAGTGGAAGTAGGCCTGCACGAAATCGAGCGTTACGTGCGTATAGAGGTAACGGGTCGGCACGATGTCGATGAATATGGCCTTCGTGACCGCGTCCGGGTGATCGAGCGCCATGCGATGCCCTACCCGGCCGCCGCGGTCCTGCCCGACCAGCGCAAACCGGTCGAACCCGAAGTGACGCATCACCTCGATCTGATCGAGCGCCGAGGCGCGCTTGGAATAGTTCGAGTGATCGGGCAAGCCTTGCGGTTTGCTGCTGTCGCCGTAGCCGCGCAGGTCGGCCGCCACGACGGTGAACTCTTCGGCAAGCCGAGGCGCCACGTCGCGCCAGGTGTAGTGCGTCAGCGGCGCGCCGTGCAGCAGCAACACCGGCGGGCCCTCGCCGCCTTTGACCGCATGGATCGTCACGCCGCCGCTCGTCACGATATCGTAAGGCGTGAACCCCGGAATCGGCGGGGCGGCCGCGCTCGAATCCGCCTCTGCCGCCGCGGCCCCGCGGCTGCCCTCGGGCGCACCGGCACCGGCGAGTGCACCCGCATCGGCGCCTCCGGCCGCGCCCGCACCGGCGCCCTCCTGCGCCCTCGCGCCGCCGGCGAGCGCTTGCCCGAGCGCGGTGCCCGCGAAGAGCATCGACGCATTGCGGAGCACGCTGCGCCGTTCGAGTGAAGGGGCATCTCGGTCGGCCGTCGGCCGTAAAGTCTCGTCGTCGCTCATGTGAGGATCCTCAGCGTCATGGTCGTCAGCTCAGCGCCGCCGTCGTCAGCGTTCGCGTTGCAAGCGCTCGAGCAGCGCAATGGTCTCGGGCCTGCGCACGGGCGGATGCGTCGCAAGGAATACACCCTCGGCCCAGTCCATCGGCGTGCGGCCTTGTGCGTCGGCAACGTCGAGCCGCGCACCGTTCGCAGCGAGGTATTCGATCACGTCGTTCGCGCCTCGGTTCGCGGCGCCGTGAATGGCCGCGATGCCCATCGAATTGACTGCGTTGACGTCGTTGCCGAGCGAATGCGCGAGCTGCACCGCTTCGAGCAGCGCCTCGGGGCTCTCCGTGTACGTCTCGTCGACGGCCCAGTTGACGCCGGCGGCGACCATGAGCGGCGTCGTGCCCGCGTAGGTCGGGATGTTCGGGTCGGCGCCGAAGGCGAGCAACAGCCGCATCACGTCGAGATCGCCGGCGGCGGCGGCGCGCAGGAACGGAGTCTGGCCGGTAAGGTCGACCCACGCCACCGAGCCGACGATTTCGACGATGAATCGCCGTTCGTGCGGAAACTCACGCGTGCGCGCGTTCGGATCCGCACCGAGCTCGAGCAGGCGCTCGATCAGCACGAAGGCCTCGTCGCGGACATTTCGGTCGTTGTTGCGGGGGCCGAGCTCGAGGTTGCGCATGTCGACGGCGGCCCACAGCGGCGTCTGACCGTACCAGTCCATCGCGTTAGGATCCGCGCCGGCATCGAGCAGCAGGTGCGCGATCGCCAGATGATCGGTTTTCCCGGTCGGGCTCAGCCGCACGCTGCTCGCATTGACGATCGCGTTGATCAGCGGCGTGATGCCGTTGCCTTCGGCGAGCTCGAGCTCCGCACCGTGCGAGAGCAGAAGCCGGGTGATCTCGAGATGGCCGTGCCGGGTCGCATAAAGCAGCGGCGTCTTCGATCCGCCGGCGGGGAAGCGCTTGCCGCGCCCTTCGGGCCACCCTGCACGGATGATGCCGCTGCCCTTCGACAGGCCCTCGGGCGACTCGCTCGGCGGGATGAAGCGCGGCGGTTCCTCGGGCCGCGTCCGGGCATTTGCGTCCGCGCCGGCATCGAGCAGCCGCTCTGCGACCTCGAAGTGCCCCTCGCGGACGGCAATCATCAGCGCCGTCTGGCCGAAGTGCGGCTCGCGCGCGTCGACGTCGGCACCGTGCTCGAGCAAGGCGTCTGTGATCGCCGGCTCACCGACCCGCGCCGCGAGCATCAACGGCAGCTCGCCGGTGCGGTCCGCTGCGCCCGCGTCGGCGCCCGCTTCGAGCAGGCGGCGCGCCAGGATCGCATCGCCGGTTTCGATTGCGACGTGCAGCGGTGCCACGCCATAGCGGTTCGCCGCGTTCACGTCGGCACCCGCCGCGATCAGCCGCAGGGCCGCGTCGCGGTCGCCGCGGTGGATCAGCCAGTGCAATGCAGGCGTGCCGGTGCGGCCGGGCGCATCGAAGTCGACGCTGCCTTCGTCGAGGAGCCTGCGCAGCGTCTCGATGTCCCCGCGCATCGCGGCCTCGGCAAGCGGCGAGCTCGGCACGTCCTCCGCGGACGGCGCGAGCGGTACGGCCGGGGCCGCGCGGTCCCCCGCTGCCCGCGGCGCGCCGTCGCTCGACGGCGCCGGCGACTCCTGCGTGTGGGCCGCGCCCGCAACCGCGAGCCCGAGCACGAGCGTCCAGACGGACCGCGCACACTTCGGCGCGCCCCGGGCACGCCTTCGTGCGTTTCCTACCGCAAGCATCGGCGCGCCCGTCAGATCTCGACGACGCCGGTGCTGTCCGCGAACGACTCGACCGGCACGTCGAGCGCGCTCAACATCGCGAGCAGCAGGTTCGCCGCCGGCGTGCCATCCGGCACGCGGATGTGCCGCCCGCTTCGCACTCGCCCCGACGCCCCGCCCGCGAGCAGCATCGGCAGAGGATCGTGATCGTGCTGGTTGGAGTTGCTCATACCGCTGCCGTAAAGCACGAGCGAGTGATCCAGGAGGCTGCCGTCGCCATCGGGCGTCGTCGCGAGCTTCTCGAGCAGATATCGGATCGTCGTTTGCGTGTGGTATTCGTTGAGCCGAGCCAGACGATCGATGTTCGCCGGCACCTCCGAGTGGTGCGAGCAGTTGTGGAACCCTTCGTTGACACCGCTTTGCGGAAACACGCGATTGCTGAGCTCGCGCGCGATCAGGAAGGTCGCGACGCGGGTCAGGTCTGCGGTCCACGCGAGGACGAGCAGGTCGAACATCAGCGCCGCGTGCTGCTCGAAGTCAGGCGGCGCGCCGTTCGGTTTCTCCGGGACGTCGAGCGCGGGAAGCTGCGAATCGGCGGCAAGCGCGAGCCGCCGCTCGAGCTCGCGGATATCCGCTAGATAACGGTCCATTCGCTGGCGGTCGGCCGCCGGCAGGCTGCGCTTCAGCGCCGCAGCCTCGACCGTCACGGCATCGAGCAGGCTCGACAGCTGCCGCTCGCGCGCGGCACGCTCCTCGGGCGTCGCGCCGTCACCGAACAGGCGCTCGAAGACGATGCGCGGATTGACTTCCATCGGCAGCGGCGTCTGCGGCGTCGAGTACGCAATGGATGCGCCGCTCTCGAGCGCGAGCTCCAGCGACGGCAACGCAGTCTCCTGGCCGATGTGCCGCGCGGCGACCTGATCCACCGACGCCGGCGACGGACCGGTACCGTCCGGCATGCAGGTGAGCCAACACTTCGACGAGCGGGCGTGATTCTCGGCGGCCGACGACTCCCCGACATAGGCCGCTGCGAGCTTCAGCCCGCTGACGATGTTGAAGCGTTCTCGATACGGCTCGAGCGCGGCGAGAACCGGCGGCAGCTCGAACGCTCGCCCCGTCGCAGCCGGCGTGAAGCGATCCATGACCGCGCCATGCGGTATGTATATGAATCCGACGCGCGTGGGTGGTGCGGCGGCCGCCGAGGCGCGGCGCATCCCGGCCGGGATCATCGACTCGAGGAACGGCAAGCCGATCGCGGCGCCCGCGCCGCGAAGCACCGTGCGCCTGGAGAGGTGTTTCTTGGTCAGATACCGCATCGGAGCCCTCCTACAGAACGCTCAACGCGCCGGCTCGGCGCCGGTCTTCACCCGTCTCTGGAACGTGTCGCTCGCGACGATCGCCTGCACGAGCGCGTGGAGCGTATAGCCCTCCGCCCGTGCCGCGCGGACGACGCTGCGCACGACCGGCATGTCGTAGTATTCGAGCTCACGCCCGAGCGCGTACGTCAAAAGCTTTTCCGCCATCGTGGCGACGAACGCATCCGATCGGGCGAGCAGCGCACGGCGCAGATCCGCAGGACCCTCGAGCCGCGTACCGTCCACCATCTCCGCCGTGGAGTCGATCGGGTGACCGTTCTCCTGCTCGCGCCAGCGCCCGAGCAGGTCGAAGTTCTCCAGCGCGAGACCGAACGGATCCAGCATGCCGTGGCAGTCCGCGCACGCCGTGCTCGCGCGATGCATCTCGAGTCGCGCGCGCACCGTGTCGCCGACGAGGTTCTCCGATTCGGCCGCTTCGGCCGAAAGATCCGCCTCGGCACCGGGCGGCGGCGACGGCACCGGTGCACCGAGCAGGTTCCTGACGATCCACTGCCCCCGCACGACCGGCGACGTGCGGTTCGGCGCCGACGTTGCCGTCAGAATGCTGCCGTGACCGAGCAGCCCGCGCCGTGGTCCGCCGGCCGGCAGCTCGACTCGCCGCATCCGGCTGCCACGCACGCCGTCGATTCCGTAATGAGCCGCGAGCCGCTCGTTCAAATAGGTGTAGTCGGTATCGAGCAGGTCGAGCACGCTGCGCCGCTCCTCGAGCAGATCCGTGAACAGAAGCTCCGTCTC
>JAFGNC010000548.1 GCA_016927175.1 Gammaproteobacteria bacterium
CCGGGCTCGAACGACAGCGAGTTGTCGCCGAGACCGACGCCGCGGATGAAGGCCGCGGCCGTCGAGCCCCAGCCGGCGCCGAGGGGCTGGATGATCGTGTTGGGCGAGAAGGAGTCGAGCTGAGTGACGTCGGTCAGGTTGCGCACCTCCATGTTCTCGCCGGTGAAGGCCGTGATCGCGAGCGGCGTGTCCTGCAGGTTCTCTTCCCTGAACCGTGCCGAAACGACGATTTCCTCGAGCCCGCCGGACTCCTGCGCGACGGCCGGCTGCGGCGACAGCGACGTGAAGCCGAGCGCGGCGCCGACGGCGACGCTGACGAGGCGGAGACGGTGCTGCTGAAAACGCGTGCTCATGACTGCGGCCCTCCGGGCAGACGCTGACGTTGTAGCGAGGCTGCGGCGGCTCGAGCCGCCTTTTTTGTTCTGGGAAGGAAGAAAAACGGCGAGTCTAACTAACAATAATGTTATTGAGAATATCCCCCTCCGAGAATTTGTTGCTGTTCGGCCACGGCGGCCGCAAGCGCGGTGCCGACATCGCGTGCCGGAGACGTCGGAGGCGCAGGACCGAGGCTCGGCGCCCGCGCCGGCGGCGCCCCGACGCCTCGCGTCGTCGACGCGCGGCTGCTCCGGCACCGCCGCCCGCGTCGGCGCCGCTTGCCGCGCAATGTCGATTACCGTGATACTTCGCCCGCAGCGAAATGCAGAATAGAGAATCTGCGCATTGCTGCCCGGCGAAAGGGGTGCCGGGAGACGTGGGGCGAACAAGGAAGGACAGGGGAGCATGTCAGAGCACCAGGCCGCGGCCGAGCGCGGCGTATTCATCGTGGACGATCATCCGATCGTCCGGCAGGGACTTCGCCAGCTGATCGACCAGGAGGCGGACCTGTGCGTCTGCGGCGAGGCTGCGGACGTGCGCGAGGCGCGGGCGGCCCTCGGCCGCTTGACGCCCGACGTCGTGATCCTCGATCTGTCGCTGCGCGACAGCGACGGTCTGGAGCTGATCAAGGACATTCGCAGCAAATACGGCCAGCTTCCTGTGCTCGTGCTGTCGATGCACGACGAGACGATCTACGCCGAGCGGCTCCTCAGCTCCGGCGCCAACGGCTACATCATGAAACAGGCGGCGGGCGAGCAGCTGATTGCCGCGCTGCGGCGCGTCCTCGCGGGCGGCGTGTACGTCAGCGAGCGCATCGGCGCCGGAATGATCGAGCGGTTCGCCGTCGCGCGGCGCAAGAACGCGATCGATCCGATCGAGCGGCTCAGCAATCGCGAAATCCAGGTGCTGAACCTGATCGGCCGCGGCAGGACGACGCGCGAGATCGCCGGCGACCTGAGCCTGAGCGTCAAGACGATCGAGTCGCACCGCCAGCGCATCAAGAAGAAGCTGAGCCTCGACAGCTCGCCGCGGCTCGTGCAGTTCGCCGTGAACTGGTACGCGCGCCAGCACTGACGCCGCGCCGGCGACCTCGGGCCGCGTTCGAACCGACCGGCCTGCGCCGCGCGCCGTCGCGCGCGGCCTCGCCTCGCCGCCGCCCGCGGCTCGTCCCGAACCGCGGCGAGTGACGTCGTTCACGAACTCGTACCGCGTCTCTGTCGCCGCCCCCGTTTGTTGCTACGATGCCCGTTGCAGCGTCCCGCGGGCAGGCCGTCCGGAGTAGGTTCATGGGCAAATTACTTAAAGTGCTCGGCATCGTCATCGGTGCCCTCGTCGTTCTGTTCGTCGCGGTCGTCGTCGGCATCACGCTGCTCGTCGACCCGAACGACTACAAGGATCAGATCGCGGCCGCCGTCGGCGACGCGACCGGGCGCGAGCTGACGCTCGAAGGCGACCTCGAGCTCGACGTGTTCCCGTCGCTCAGGATCTCGCTCGGTCAGGCGACGCTCAGCAATGCCGAGGGCTTCGGCGATCAGCCGTTTGCCGAGATCGGCGCCGCGGCGCTCGACCTCGAGCTGCTGCCGCTGCTGTCCCGGCGCATCGAGATCGCCGAGGCGACGCTCGAGGGGCTCGTGCTTAACCTCGCGCGCGACGCGCAGGGCCGGAACAACTGGCAGGATCTCGGCGGCGCAGGCGCCGCGGCCGAAGAGCCGGCGCCGGCCGAGGCGGGCGGCGGCGCGCCGAACGTCGCGCTCGACGTCGCGGTGCTGCGCATCGCCGACTCCGAGGTCAACTGGGCCGACGCGTCGACCGACAGCCGCTGGACGCTCGGCAACTTCAACCTGCTCGCCTCCGATTTCGGGCCGGACGTCGCGTTCCCGGTCGAGATGAGCTTCACGCTGGCGGGCGAGGAGCTCGACGTCGCGGTCAGCGCCGCAACGAACGCGACGCTGTCACTGGCCGACAACCGCTATCGCCTGGACGAGCTCGGCGTCACGCTCGAAGGCTCCGGCGCGGCCTGGCCGGGCGGTGAAGGCGAGGCGCGGCTCGAGTTCGCCTCCTTCGTCGCGGACCTGAATCAGGAGACGCTCGAGCTCGACGGCCTGACCCTCGAGGCGCTCGGCGTCACCGTCAACGGCTCGCTCGAGGGCCGGCAGCTGATGAGCGACCTCGCGCTCGGCGGCCGCGTGGACATCCAGCAGTTCGATCCGTCGCAGCTGCTCGGTGTCTTCGACGTGCAGGTGGATACGGCGGATCCGTCGGTGCTGAGATCCGCGTCCGCCGAAGCGACGTTCGTCTACGACTCGAGCCGCACGGCACTCGAGGAAATGCGCCTCGCGCTCGACGACTCGACGCTGACCGGCAGCGTCGGCATGCAGGGAGAGTCGCTGCGGTTCGACCTGCGCGTCGACCAGATCAACGTCGACCGCTACCTGCCGCCCGCCGAGGAGGAGGCGCCGGCCGAGGGCGAAGAGGGTTCGCTCGACGAGGTCGACCTGCCGCTCGACGTGCTGCGCACGCTCGACGCGGACGGCAGCCTCGCTTTCGGCGAGGCGCAGTTCGCCGGGCTGACGCTGAGCGACGCGGCATTCTCGCTCGCCGCGCGCGACGGCCGCGTGCAGCTGAAGCCGAGCGCGCAGCTGTACGGCGGCGAGTTCTCCGGCGACATCGTCGTCGAAGTCGTGGAGGACGCCGCTCGCGCGACCGTCGTGCAGCAGATCTCGGGCGTAGACATGCTGCCGCTCGGCCGCGACCTGCTCGAATCGGAGATGGTGTCCGGCACCGGCAGCGTGATGCTCGACCTGACGACGGCCGGCTCCAACGTCGGGCAGATGCGCCGCGATCTCGACGGCGACGTCAGCTTCGAAGTCACGGACGGCGCGCTCGAGGGTCTCGACCTGTGGTACGAGCTGCTGCGCGCCCGCGCCGTATTCGACGGGGAGTCGCCGCCCGAGCGGCCGGAAGGGCCGCGCCGCACGCCGTTCACGTCGGTGTCGGCGTCGGGCGTCGTCGAGGACGCGCTGCTGAGCAATCGCGACCTGAACGTCACGCTCGATTACCTGCGTCTCGACGGCGAAGGCACGGTCAACCTGCTGAACGACGCCCTCGACTTCGATCTGACGGCGACGTTCGTCGACAGCCCGAAGCTGCAGTCCGAGCCGCTGATGGCCGGCCTCGCCGGCGACATGCTGCCGCTCGAGGTCGGCGGCACGATCGCGGCGCCGGAGGTCAAGCCGGACTACGCGGCGCTCGTTCGCGCGCGCGCTCAGGAGGCCGTGACCGAGCGTGTCGACGAGGAGCGGCAGGAGGTCGAGCAGCGCGTCGAGCAGGAATCCGAGGAGGCGCGGGAAGAGATCCGGGATCGCGTGCGCGACAGGCTGCGCAACATCTTCGACTGAGGCCCGAGCCGCGGCGCGGAGCCGAACGGCCGCCGCGCCGCGTGAGTCCCGGAGCGTCCGAAGTGGTAATCTGGCCGCTGCCGGATTCTCGGCGCGGCGGACCGCTTTGGATTTTCGGGACGATGGAGATGACTGCTGCGAATGACCCGGCCGGCGGCGCGGCGGCGGCCGGCGATCCGGCTGCGACGTCTGAGCTGCGCCGCGCCGCGGCACGTCGCGCGCCGTGCGCCGCTCTCGCCCTGCGGGTCCGCCCGGCGCTGCGGGCCGCTTTCGCCGGCGTGCTGCTCGCCGGCGGCGCGACGGTATCCGCAGCCGTGATCCACAGCCTGGACGTCGATCGCGAGCATGGCCGCTACGAGCTCGTCGCCAACACGCATCTCGCCGCACCTGCGGAAGCCATCTTCGACGTGCTGGTCGACTACGAGGACGGCGCTTTCGGCCGCATCTCGAGCGTCTACAAGGAGAGCGACTACCTCGAGCCCGCCGAGGACGGCACGCCGATCGTCTACACGCGCATGGAAGGCTGCCTGATGTTCTTCTGCAGGAGCATGGAGCGCGTCGAGCGGCTCGAAGCCGAGGCGCCGCGCTTCATTCGCACGACGGCGCTTCCGGAGGAGAGCGACTTCAAGTACAGCCGCTCCGAATGGGAGCTCGAGCCCGTCGAAGGCGGCACCGAGGTCACGTACCGGCTCGTCATGGAGCCCGACTTCTGGGTGCCGCCGGTCGTCGGCCCGTGGCTGCTGAAGAAAACGCTGATGAAGGGCGGCACCCGGGCGATCACGCGCATCGAGCGTCTCGCCCTCGGCCTGCCGCCGCCGCAGTAGCCCCAGCGGTGCCGACCCGCTAGCTGCGCCGTGGACGAGTTTGCCCGCCGGCTCCTCGACTGGTTCGAACGCTGCGGCCGCCACGATCTGCCGTGGCAGACGGAGCGCAGCGCCTACCGCGTCTGGGTCTCCGAGATCATGCTGCAGCAGACGCAGGTCGCGACCGTCGTGCCGTATTTCGAGCGTTTCATGGCGCGCTTCCCGGGCGTCGAATCGCTGGCCGCGGCGCACCTCGACGACGTGCTCGCGCTGTGGGCGGGCCTCGGCTACTACGCGCGCGCGCGGAACCTGCACCGCGCGGCCCGCATGGTCATTGACGAGCACGGAGGCGAGTTGCCGCGCACGCTCGACGGCCTCGTCGCGCTGCCCGGAATCGGCCGCTCGACGGCCGGCGCGATCCTGGCGCAGGCTCACGGCCTGCGCGAGCCGATCCTCGACGGCAACGTCAGGCGCGTGCTCGCGCGCTGGCATGCCGTCGAAGGCTGGCCCGGGGAACGCGACGTAGAGCGGCGCCTATGGCAGTTGGCCGAGCGGCACACCCCCGGCGAGCGCGTCGCGGACTACACGCAGGCGATCATGGATCTCGGCGCGACCGTGTGCGTGCGCAGGCGCCCCGCCTGCCCGCTGTGCCCGGTCGCAGACGACTGCCGCGCCCGCCGGCTCGGTGTCGAGTCGAGCCTGCCGGCGCCGCGGCCGAAGCGCGAGCGCCCGCGCCGGCGCAGCGCCGTGCTGGTGATCCAGGATCTCGAGCGGCGCGTGCTGCTCGAGAGGCGCCCGGAGCGCGGCATCTGGGGCGGCCTGTACAGCCTGCCGGAGCTCGGCGAAACCGAAGACGCGCGCGACTGGTGCCGGCGTCGGCTCGGCGCCGCGGTGCGGGGCCCGGAGCGCGTGCTTCCGACCATCGCGCACGCGTTCACGCATTTCGATCTCGACCTCGCGCCGACGCTGCTGAGGCTCGACACCGATTGCGGCGCGATCATGGATGCGGACAATCTCGTTTGGTATAACCCGGCGTCGCAGAGCCGGCTGGGGCTCGCTTCGCCGATCGTGGCGCTGCTCGAGTCGCTCGAGCGGAGCGATCTGGCCGCGGCAGGGGAATTCGACGATCCGATCGGCGGCCGCGAGGACTCCGGCGGCACCCGACAGGACGAGACTAAGGAAGGCACGTGAGCAGAACAGTCCATTGCGTAGTGCTCGGAGCCGAGGCCGAAGGCCTCGACCGCCCGCCGTACCCGGGCGCACTCGGTCAGCGCATCTACGACAACGTCTCGAAGCTCGCGTGGCAGCGCTGGCTCGCGCACCAGACCATGCTGATCAACGAGTACCGCCTGTCGCCGATCGAGCCGAAGGCGCGGCAGTTCCTCGAGCGCGAGATGGAGAAGTTTTTCTTCGGCGAAGGCTCGGAGAAGCCGCCGGAGTTCCAGCCGGAGTAGGGCTGGGCGGAGGGCGAAAAGGGGCGACAGGGGTCGGGCGAAAAGGGGTCAGGGCCCTTTTCTTCGCTGCTGCCAGGGAGGTCGGGAGCCGCGGCAGAAAAGGGCCCTGACCCCTTTTCGCCAGGGAGGTCCGGGAGCCGCGGCAGAAAAGGGCCCTGACCCCTTTTCGACCCCCGCTAGCGCTTCATCCGATGTGAGATCAGGTCCTCGACGACCGACGGGTCGGCCAGCGTCGAGGTGTCGCCGAGGTCGCCGTAGTTGTCCTCCGCAACTTTGCGCAGGATCCGCCGCATGATCTTGCCGGAGCGCGTCTTCGGCAGGCTCGGTGCCCATTGGATGAAGTCCGGGCTCGCGATCGGGCCGATCTCCTGGCGGACCCAGTCCGTGAGCTCCGCGCGTAGCGGCTCGGTAGGCTCCTCGCCCGCGACCAGCGTCACGTACGCGTAGATGCCCTGGCCCTTCAGGTCGTGCGGGAACCCGACGACCGCGGCTTCGGCGACCTTCGGATGCGCAACCAGCGCGCTCTCGATCTCCGCCGTACCCATGCGGTGGCCCGACACGTTGATCACGTCGTCGACGCGGCCCGTGATCCAGTAGTAGCCGTCCGCGTCGCGCCGCGCGCCGTCGCCGCTGAAATACTTGCCCGGGAACTGCGTGAAATAGGTGTCGATGAAACGCTGGTGATCGCCGAACACGGTGCGCATCTGACCCGGCCAGCTGTCGAGCAGCACCAGGTTCCCCGCCGCCTCGCCTTCGAGCACGTTGCCCTCGCCGTCGACGATCGCGGGCTCGACGCCATACAGCGGCTTCGTCGCCGAGCCCGGCTTCAGCGCCGTCGCGCCCGGCAGCGGCGAGATCAGGATGCCGCCGGTCTCCGTCTGCCACCACGTATCGACGACCGGGCAGCGCCCGTCGCCGACCACGCGGTAGTACCACTCCCACGCCTCCGGGTTGATCGGCTCGCCGACCGTGCCGAGCAGCTTCAG
>JAFGNC010000549.1 GCA_016927175.1 Gammaproteobacteria bacterium
CCTGCCCCGGCCGAAGCGCTGTGGCACCCCTCCGCGCAGTACTACGAGATCCGCGGCCGCGACGGCAGCGCCGTCGGGAGCCTGTATACCGACCTGTTCGCGCGGCCGAACAAGCGGGGCGGGGCGTGGATGGACGTGTGCTTCAACCGCTCCCGCATCACCGGCCTGAAGCAGGACCCGGTGGCGTACCTGGTCTGCAACTTCAGCCCCCCGATCGGCGATACGCCTTCGACGCTGACGCACAACGACGTCGTGACACTGTTCCACGAGTTCGGCCATTCGCTGCATCATCTGCTGACCGAGGTCGACTACCCGTCGCTCGCCGGCATCAACGGCGTCGCGTGGGACGCGGTGGAGCTGCCTAGCCAGTTCCTCGAGAACTACGCCTGGCTGCCCGACGTGCTGAAGCGCATCTCGGGGCACGTCGCGACCGGCGAGCCGCTGCCCGACGACAAGATTCGGACGCTGAACGCGTCGCGGACGTTCATGTCGGGGCTCGCGATGGTTCGGCAGCTCGAATTCGCGCTGTTCGATTTCCGCGTGCACAGCGGCAGCGAGCCGCCGACGTTCGAGGACATCTATCGGATGCTCGAGCAGGTCAGGCGCGACGTCGCCGTCGTCGGAGCGCCCGACTACAACCGTTTCCCGAACACGTTCTCGCACATCTTCGGCGGCGGTTACGCCGCCGGGTATTACAGCTACAAGTGGGCCGAGGTGCTCGCGGCCGACGCGTTCGCGGCTTTCGAGGAAGAGGGCGCGTTCAATCCTGCCACGGCGGGGCGCTTCGCCCGCGCCATCCTCGGCGTCGGCGGCAGCCGCCCGGCCCTCGACGCGTTCGTCGAGTTCCGCGGCCGAGCGCCCGAGCTCGACGCGCTGCTGCGCCAGTCCGGAATGACCGAAGCTCCGGCGTGAAGATCGCGACGTGGAACGTGAACAGCCTGCGGGTCAGGCTGGAGCAGGTTTGCGAGTGGCTGCGGAGCGCGCAGCCGGACATTCTCGCGCTGCAGGAAACGAAGTGCGCCGACGACAGTTTCCCGGTCGAGGCCTTCGAGGAGCTCGGCTACCGCGCCGCGTTCAGCGGCCAGCCGGCGTATAACGGGGTCGCCGTGATCTCGCGGGAGCCCGCGGAGCAGGTCGTCACCGACATCGACGGGTTCGAGGACCACCAGCGCCGCGTGCTCGGCGCGAGCTACGGAAGCCTGCGCCTTTACAACCTGTACGTCCCGAACGGCCAGAGCGTCGAATCGGAGAAATACGTCTACAAGCTCGACTGGTTCGAGGCGCTGCGCCAGCAGCTCCGGCGCGAGCTCGCGGAACACCAGGAAGTGGTCGTCCTCGGCGACTTCAACGTGGCGCCCGAGGACCGGGACGTGCACGACCCGCAGGCCTGGGAAGGCAAGGTCCTGTGCAGCCCGGCCGAGCGGGCGGCGCTCGGCCGCGTGCTGGAGCTCGGGTTCGACGATGCCTTCCGGCTGTTCGAGCAAGCGGAAGGCAGCTTCAGCTGGTGGGACTATCGGGCCGGCGCATTCCGGCGCAATCTCGGCCTGCGCATCGATCTGATACTGACGTCGAAAGCGCTGAGCCGCCGATGCACGGCCTGCACGATCGACACCGGACCCCGTCGCCTGCCGCGACCCTCCGATCACACGCCCGTCGTCGCAGAATTCGGCTCCACTTGAGGCTTATGTCACATGTCTGGTGCGCCGCTCGAATGTAATCTCTTACACTCGCGCGATTCGGGGGGTGAGCCGAAGTTGATGCTGACCAACGACGAGGCGGTGCAGGAGCGCCGCAACGAATACGACGTTACGAATACGATCAACGTCAGCTCGCCTCACAGCGTGAGACGGGCGGTCAGAGAGCTTTTCTCCGACCTTTACCCGGCCGCCGGCTTCGACGCGGTCTGGCTGGCTTTTCACGACTTCGAGCGCATGTACGGCGGCTTCGATGCCGAATACCACGGTATCGACACCTCCTATCACGACATGCAGCACAGCCTGGACATGACGCTCGCCGTCGCCAGGCTCGTGCATGGCTACGAAGGCAGCGTCCCGGCGGCCGAGAGGCTCGGGCCCGAGCGAGCCACGCTCGCGCTGATCGCTGCGCTGTTCCACGACGCAGGCTACCTTCGCCACCGCGTCCGCGACGCGAACGCCGCGAACGGCGCGGAGTTCACCCGCACGCACGTGACGCGCAGCGGCCGGTTCCTCGAGACCTACCTGCCGCGGGTCGGCCTCGAGCACTTCACCCCCGTGATCTCGCGGATCGTGCACTACACGGGCTACGAGGTCAGCCTCGATCAGATCGAGCTCGACGACCCCAAGGACAGCATCGTCGGTCATCTGCTCGGCACCGGAGATCTGGTCGCGCAGCTCGCCGACCGCTGCTACCTCGAGAAGTGCCGCGACAGGCTGTTCCCCGAGTTCGTGCTCGGCGGAGTGGCACTCGAGGCGGGGGAACGGGGCACCGACGTGCGGTACCGGTCCGGCCGGGACCTGCTGTCGCAGACGCTGATGTTCTATCAGGGCTCGGTCCACACCCGGCTCGAGAGGGGGTTCAACGGCGCGTACCGTTACTTCGAGCCCTTCTTCGGCGGTGAGCACAACCCATACGTGCTGTTCATCCGCAAGAACCTGACGTTCCTGTCGCGCATCCTCGAGCGCGACGAGTGGCACAAGCTGCGCCGGCGGCCGCCCTGCGTGATTCCGGACCCCTACGGCGAGGCGCGGCTGATGGCGCTGGCGCTGCGGCGCGTCCGCGAGCGCAACGAGGCCGGTCGTGCCGAAAGGGCGCGCCGGCAGCGGCTCGAGCCGGTTCTGAACTGCTGACGGCGCCGAACCGTTCGCCTCGGAACGTTGAGCGGTGTTTGACACCGCGACGCCCGGACCGCACTCTATCTCGCATCCGGGAATGACTACGCGATGGCACCGCACGGTCCACTGCTCGAGGCTCACGGAGCCGTCCCCTTTCATCTCGCCGTGTCGCGCAGTTTCCTCGGCGGCGCTCCGGACTGGTACAAGCTCACGATTCTCGGGTTCCTGGTCCTGAACCCGGCGTTGCTCGCGACCCTAGGTCCGACCCTGAGCGCCTGGCTGATCGTGCTCGAGTTCATCTTTACGCTCGCCATGGCGCTGAAGTGCTACCCGCTTCAGCCGGGTGGGCTGTTGGCGCTCGAAGCCATTGTTCTCGGTCTCGCCTCACCGATCACCGTGTTCGAGGAAGCGGAAGCGGCCTTCGATGTGATTCTGCTGCTGATCTTTATGGTCGCTGGAATCTTCTTCTTGAAGGACCTGCTGCTGTTCACGTTCACGAAGATCCTGCTGGGCGTCAGGTCGAAGGCGCTGCTATCGTTGATGTTTTGCGGCGCCGCAGCCTTCCTGTCCGCCTTCCTCGACGCGCTGACCGTCACGGCGGTGGTCATTACGGTCATGCATGGTTTCTACGCCGTCTATCATCGGGTCGCATCCGGGTTGCAGCTGGACGAGGGTCACGACGTTCGGGCGGACTCCGAGGTTCAGCCTCTGCACCGCGAAGACCTCGTCAGATTCCGGGCTTTTTTGCGGAGCCTGGCAATGCACGCAGCCGTCGGAACGGCTCTTGGCGGCGTCACGACAGTGGTCGGAGAGCCGCAGAACCTGCTGATCGGCACGGCAGCCGGGTGGGAGTTCGTAGAGTTCTTCGTCCGCATGGCGCCTGTGTCGCTGCCGGTCTTCGTCGCCGGTTTCATCACCTGCGCGCTGCTCGAACGGTTCCGCATCTTCGGCTACGGAGCGCGCCTGCCGGATCCGGTCCGTGCCGTGCTCGACGACTTCGAGCGGCAGGAGTCATGGAATCGGTCGCCTCGCGAGACGGTGACGCTCGCAACGCAGGCGCTCGTGATTGGGTTCCTGATTGCGAGCCTGGCATTCCAACTCGCTAAGGTAGGTATCGTCGGCCTCGCGGTCATCGTCCTCGCCACCGCGTTGACAGGCGTGACCGAGGAGCGCCGCCTCGGCCACGCTTTCAAGGAAGCGCTGCCATTCACTGCACTGCTGGTCGTGTTTTTCGGCATCGTGGCCGTCATCGAAGAGCAACACCTGTTCGAGCCGATCATCGAATGGGCCCTAACGCTGCCTGAAACCCTCCAGCCGACAGTGTTCTTCCTCGCGAACGGCGTGCTGTCGGCGATCAGCGACAACGTGTTCGTCGCGACAGTCTATATGGGCGAGGTGGAAGCGGCGTTACAGGCGGGTACGATAGACCGGGCTCAGTTCGATCTCCTCGCGATCGCCATCAACACTGGCACAAACCTGCCGAGTGTGGCGACGCCGAACGGACAGGCCGCCTTTCTGTTTCTGCTGACCTCCACGCTCGCGCCGCTCCTGAGGCTCTCCTACGTGCGCATGGTCTTCATGGCCTTTCCGTATGCGGTCATGATGACGATCACTGGTCTGCTAGCGGTGATGCATCTGCTTTGAGGAGCACGAGCACACTTCCCGCTTCACCTTAACGGCCCGATGGTTTTCGGCATTGCGGAGGTCAGACTAACGTTCTGCGGTGCCTGCGTCTTCGCTCGAGCCCGCGAGCATGCGCTGCCCCGTCTCGACCATCACGATCGACTTTGCGTTCGCGAGCGGGCTGCCGTCCCTCGCGAGGCTGCCTTCGACCGTGATCAGGTCGTCGGGCTGAAGCGAGTCGCGCTTCCAGCCGAGGCGAAGCAGCGTATTGGGGCCGCCCAGCTCGAGCGCCCAGTTCACGACGTCCCCCGTGGCTTCGTCCTGCACGTCCATGTAGATGAAGATGTGCGGATTGGTCCATTCCACGTTCGTGACCCGGCCGGTCAGCGACACCGGCTTCGACGCGTCGTATTGTGCGGGGAAGGAGTGATGGGCCCCCGCCGGCAGCGACAGCGCGAGCACGCAAGCGGCCAACGAAAGCAGAACCGGTCTCGTAGTGGTATCCATGTGCGTTGTCCTCGGCCTAGTACGGGAGTCCCATTCGTTCGACGAACTGCTCGTTCTCGAGACAGATCTCGTCTATCAGCTCCGCGTCGACGACGATGCGCTGCGCAAGCGTGACCGTCCACGGCTTCGTATAGGCCTTCGGGTCGTCGACGGTGACGCGGATTTCGAGATGCCCGAAGTCCGGGCGCGTGATCTCCTCTCGTACTTTGGCGGCTTCCGTCAGCACACTGCCGTTCCAGTCGATCCACGTGTCGTCGCGCAGACCGATCGTGTCGATCACGAGGGTATCGCCTGCCCATGTCGCCGAAGAGTATCCCTGCCACGACGGGGACGGGTCTTCGGGCAACGGCCGCGCGTCGGTGAATACCTGCCGGTAGCCCGCGTTCATCTCGTTGAGCACGACCAGAAGGTCCGGCGTGTGCACGAACTTCAGCATGTGCGGAAGACCGTAAGCGCGAAGGAAGTTGTCGGGCAGGCAACGGATGTGAGGGTCGTCGATAGCCTGATTGGCCGTGCGCTCCTCGACGATGGCGGCGAGCCAGGGCCGATAGGGCAGACCGCCCGGAAGGTCGACGCCGATGTTCGCCATCTGCCGCGAGGAGGGCAGATTGATGCCGTCACTCGGCGTCTCCTCGCCCTCCGGCGTGCGGTCGGAGATCCAGATGCCGGAAAGGTCGGGCTTGCCGCCCGGCAGCCGCGGCGCCGGCGCCGTCATGTCCACCGTGCCATCGGGCTTGCGCGGCACACCCGCCGTCGGATAGCCGATCCATTGGGCGGCTGCCGGCGTTGGCGCGGCCCACGGGCCCGTCACGACGACAGCGGCGGCGAGGATCGACAGGCAGCGTCGCAGGAATCGGAAGCCGGTGACTGCGCGTCGAGGCGGGAACGGGCACGGCATGAGCTGTCCTCTTGTGTTTCCGACCTGCAGGGTCGAGCGAAGTCGCCTGCGAATGCGGACGACCAGCGCACCAGCGCACCGAAGCGCTGCGGTTCTTCAATGAATAGTAATTTCCGGCGCGAGCGTTTGCGACTCGCGACGATGAATGTGCACCCTGATTCGAACATGGCAGTTCCGATCGAATGCACAACCGCGCGCTCCTTATGTTCCTTCCGGGCGCACCGCCCCGGCGGCCTCGGTTGCGGCCCCCGCGATCTCTGGCCTAGTCTTGTACCCGCCGGCGGGCGCCACTCGACCGGCCTTCGCAACCGGGGGACTCGCGAAAGATGCTCGATACCGTATCCGCGCGGGTGACGCGCGCGCTGCGCGGCTGCATCGCCGCAGCGCTCCTGATCGGCGTTTCAGGCGTTGCGCTCGCGCAGGCAACGCTCGACGAGCTCGCCTGGGCCTACGCGATATCGCCGGCGTTCCCGCAGGTGCCGGACGACGGCACGCTCTATTCGCTGCCCGGGTCGGATCGCAGCTTCACGCTCGACCAGATCCGCAACCGCTTCGGGCCGGCAGACTGGTTTCCCGGGGACCATCCCGCCATGCCGCCGATCGTCGCTGTCGGCCGGCAGGAAGCCGGTATCTGGGCTTGCGCCCTCTGCCACTACCCGAATGGCCAGGGGAAGCCCGAGAACGCCGGCGTAGCGGGACTCGATCCCGGTTACTTCGTTCAGCAGCTCCACGACATGCGCAACGGCTTGCGACGCAGTGCCAACGCGGACAAGGCCAACACGAACCTGATGATCGCGTACGCCCGGAGCATGACGGACGGCGAAATCGAAGCGGCGGCGGAGTATTACGCCTCGATGCAGTGGAGGCCGTGGATCGAGGTGGTAGAGACGGACACGGTACCGAAAACGTTTCTTCGCGGCGGCCTGCACCTGCGGCTGGAGGGCGAGGAGGCCGGCATCGAGCCGATCGGCCGGCGTATCGTCGAGTCACCGCTCGATACGGAAGGAACCGAGATGCTGCGCAACCCGCGCGCCGGCTTCATCGCCTATGTGCCGGTCGGCGCGGTCGCGGCCGGCGAGGAACTGGCCGCGACCGGCGGCGGCAGAACGATCCGGTGCGCGATCTGCCACGGCGAGAACCTCGAAGGCCTCGGCCCCGTGCCGCCGCTGCGCGGGCGATCGCCGAGCTATGTCGCGCGCCAGCTGTTCGATTTTCAGGCCGGCACGCGGCGGGGCGCCTGGTCG
>JAFGNC010000101.1 GCA_016927175.1 Gammaproteobacteria bacterium
TCACCGACTACGAGATCTGGAAGAACAATCCCGAGAAGGTGTTCGGCGTCACGAAGGCTTGGGCCGATGCTCATCCGGGCACGCACGTCGCGCTGGTCAAGGCGATGCTGCGCGCCGCGATGTGGCTCGACGCCGACGGCATCGCAAACCGGCGCGAGGCGGTCGAGATCCTGGCGCGGCCGGAGTACGTCGGCGCGGACGAGGCTGTGATCGCGGCGTCGATGACCGGCACGTTCGAGTACGAGAAGGGCGATACGCGGCAGGTGCCGGACTTCAACGTCTTCTTCCGCTATTTCGCGACCTATCCGTATTACTCGGACGCGGTCTGGACGCTGACGCAGATGCGCCGCTGGGGGCAGATTCCGGAGGCGCCGCCCGACGAGTGGTATCACGACGTCGCAAGATCCGTCTATCTGCCGGAGGTCTATCTGGCCGCGGCCGAGGCGCTGGTCGACGAAGGTCTCGCGCGCCGCGAGGACTTCCCCTGGGACACGGACGGCTATCGTCCGCCGCAGTCGGAGTTCATCGACGGAGTCGTCTACGACGGCCGCGCACCGAACGGGTATCTCGAGAGGCTCGAGATCGGCCTGAAGCAGGGCGAGGTCGTCGACGGCAATGCCGTCGTGTCCGGCCGCACGTCCGGCGTTTTGCGGAGCGAGTGAGTTGAGCATGCGAACCGGTCGCTTCCCCGCGTTCCTCGCGGCCCTTGGGGCCGCTCCGCTCGCGGCCGTCGCGCGGCTCGCGTCCGGCGCCGATCCGCGCGAGCAGGCGAGGGCGTTGTGGCAGACGTTCGGCGTGCCGCTGCTCGCGCTGCTGATCTTCGTTGCCGTGTGGGCGCAGACCGCCCCGCGCATCGACACGAGCCTCGGCGCGATACCGGGGCCCGCGGCCGTCGTGCAGGAGCTGAAGAATCTGATCGACGAGCACCGGCTCGAGCGCGAGAAGCGCGCCGCGTTCTACGCGCGTCAGCGCGACAGGAACGCCGCGGCGCTCGCGGAGGATCCGGACGCCGACGTGCGGGTACGCACCTATACGGGGCGGCCGACCTACTTCGATCAGATCCTGACGAGCCTGAAGACCGTGTTCGCGGGCTTCCTGCTCGCGACCGTGTTGGCGCTGCCGCTTGGCGTCATGGCGGGGCTGTCGAAGACCGTGAACGCGGCGCTGAGTCCGCTGATCCAGATCTTCAAGCCGGTATCGCCGCTCGCGTGGCTGCCGATCGTCACGATAGTCGTCAGCTCCGTCTACGTCGGCAGCGACACGATGTTCGAGAAGTCCTTCGTGAATTCCGCCGTGACGGTGACGCTGTGCTCGCTGTGGCCGGCGCTGATCAACACGGCGCTCGGCGTCGCATCGGTGGACAGGGACCTGATCAACGTCGCACGCGTGCTGCGGCTCGGGTGGCCGACGAAGGTCGTCAGAATCGTGCTGCCTTCCGCGCTGCCGCTGATCTTCACCGGGCTCCGGCTGTCGCTCGGCGTCGGCTGGATGGTGCTGATCGCGGCCGAGATGCTCGCCCAGAACCCGGGCCTCGGGAAGTTCGTCTGGGACGAGTTTCAGAACGGCTCCTCGTCCTCGCTCGCGAGGATCATCGTAGCCGTGCTGACCATCGGCGTGGTCGGCTTCCTGCTCGATCGGCTGATGCTGATGCTGCAGGCGCTCGTCACCCGCACGCCTGCCCGGTAGGAGGTTCAGATCCATGCCTGATGCCGCTCCCATCATGACGCTCGAGAGTGTGTCCATGCGCTACGGCGCCGGCGCGAATGCCGTGCACGTGCTGCGCGACGTCGATCTCGCGATCGGTGCGGGAGAGCTCGTCGCGATCGTCGGATTCTCCGGCGCCGGCAAGACGACATTGCTGTCGATCATGGCCGGCCTCGAGCAGCCGAGCGCGGGCCGTGTCACTTTTCTCGGCAAGCCGGTAACGGGGCCGGGGCCGGACCGCGGCGTCGTGTTCCAGAGCTATTCACTGATGCCGTGGCTGTCGGTCGAAGGCAACGTCGCACTCGCCGTCGACGCCGTTCACGGCTCGAGGACGAGAGCCGAGCGGCGCGGCATCGTGCGCCGCTACGTCGATCTCGTCGGCCTCGCGCACGCGAAGGACCGGCGGCCGGCGGAGCTGTCCGGAGGCATGCGGCAGCGTGTCGCGGTCGCGCGCGCGCTGGCGATGTCGCCGCAGATGCTGCTGCTCGACGAGCCGCTGTCGGCGCTCGATGCGCTGACCCGGGCGAAGCTGCGCGACGAGATCGAAGCGATATGGTCGCGGGAGCGCAAGACGGCGGTGCTGATCACGAACGACGTCGACGAGGCGATCATGCTGGCGGACCGCATCGTGCCGATGACGCCCGGGCCCGCCGCGACCCTGGGCCCCGAGTTTCGAGTGGACCTGCCGCGGCCGCGCTCGGCTGCCGAGCTGAACGACAATGTGGAATTCCGGCGTCTGCGCAGCGCCGTCACGCGTTGCCTGATCGACACGGGCCGCGGCCGCACCACGGCGTCCGGCCGCCGCGAAGTCGTGCTGCCGGACGTGTCGCCGTCCGTCGCCGGGCCGCCGGCCGCCTTCGCCGGCGCACGCCGGCGGATCGGCGCGCGGCCGCCGCGCGCATGGGTCGAGGCGGCGGCGAGCCGGCCCGTGAACCGCTACGTCGAGTTTTTCAACGTCTCGAAGGCGTATCCGACGCGCGAGGGCCCGCTGACCGTCGTGGACGGTTTCGATCTGCGCATGAGCAAGGGTGAGATCGTGTCGCTGATCGGCCATTCGGGCTGCGGCAAGTCCACGGTCCTGTCGATGATTGCCGGCCTGACCGACGTCAGCGGCGGCGGCATCGTGCTCGAGGGCCGGGAGGTCACGAGCGCCGGGCCGGATCGGGCCGTCGTGTTTCAGGCGCCGAACCTGGTGCCCTGGCTGACGGCCGCAGAGAACGTCGCGCTGGGGGTCGATCGCGTATATCGGCACGCGACTCCGGCCGAGCGCGCCGACATCGTCGGCTATTACCTGACGCGCGTGGGGCTCGCGGATCACATGGACCGGCCGGCCGCCGCGCTGTCGAGCGGTATGAAGCAGCGCGTCGGCATCGCGCGGGCTTTCGCGCTGAGTCCGAAGCTGCTGCTGCTCGACGAGCCTTTCGGCATGCTCGACACGCTGACGCGCTGGGAGCTGCAGGAACAGTTGCTCGACGTCTGGTCGCGCACTCAGGTGACGGCGATCTGCGTCACGCACGACGTCGACGAGGCGCTGCTGCTCGCGGACCGGGTCGTCATGATGACGAACGGTCCGCGCGCGAAGATCGGAAAGATCCTGCCCGTGAATCTGCCGCGCCCGCGCAGCCGCAAGTCCCTTCTCGAGCATCCCGACTACTACGGCCTGCGCAGCGAAGTGCTGGATTTCCTGGAGGGCTGCGAGCGCGGCCGCGATGCCTCGGAGCTCGCAGCATGACGAGAAAAGGGGTCAGGGCCCTTTTCGGGCGGAAAAGGGGTCAGGGCCCTTTTCGGGCGGAAAAGGGGTCAGGGCCCTTTTTGAGGCGGGGCCCTTTTCCAGGCGCGGGTCCCTTTCCTGGCCCGATCCGCACATCTCGGCGTCGCCCGAAAAGGGCCCTGACTCCTTTTTCGGCGCAGAACTCATCAGGGAGAGATCATGACAGGACGTAAGCGGCGACTCGTGCTCGTCGGTAACGGCATGGCAGGCATGCGCGCGATAGAGGAGCTGCTCGCGCTCGCGCCGGACAAGTACGACATCACGGTGTTCGGCGCGGAGCCCCGCGGCAATTACAACCGGATCCTGCTGTCGCCGGTGCTCGCGGCCGAGAAGACCCCGGACGACATCATGCTGAACCGGCCGGAGTGGTATGCCGAGCACGGCATCGAGCTTCGCGCCGGCAGCGAGGTCGTGCGCCTCGAGCGCGGCCGGCGCCGCGTCGTCGCGGCGGACGGGCGTGACGCGAGCTACGACCGGCTGATTCTCGCGACCGGATCGAATCCGATCGTGCTGCCTCTGCCCGGCAGCGACCTGCCCGGCGTGCTGTCGTACCGTGATCTCGACGACGTCGATCGCATGATCGCCGCGTCCGGCCGCGGCGGCGGCCGCGCGGTCGTGATCGGCGGCGGCCTGCTCGGGCTCGAGGCCGCTTACGGGCTGCAGAAGCGGGGCATGCACGTGACCGTCGTTCATCTGACGGAGTCGCTGATGGAGCGCCAGCTCGACGCCGCGGCGGCGGCGCTGCTGAAGCGAAACCTCGAGCAGCGCGGGCTCGAGTTTCGCATGCCGGCGCAGACGTCGAGCATAGAGGGCCGCGGCCGCGTCGAGACCGTGCGTTTCGCCGACGGCAGCGCGTTGCCGGCCGACCTCGTCGTCATGGCGGTCGGCATCCGGCCGAACGTCGCTCTCGCGGAGGCGAGCGGACTTCCCTGCGACCGCGGCGTCCTGGTCGACGACACGATGCAGACCTTCGACCCCGCAATCTACGCCGTCGGCGAATGCGTGCAGCACCGCGGCAGCTGCTACGGGCTCGTCGCGCCGCTGTTCGAGCAGGCGAAAGTTCTCGCCAATCACCTGGCCGAGCTCGGCATCGCGCGCTATCGCGGCTCGCAGGTGTCGACGAAGCTGAAGGTGACGGGCATCGACCTGTTTTCCGCGGGCGAGTTCGGCGGCGGCGACGGTACCGAGGAGCTGACCTTCCAGGACCCCGCTCGCGGCGTCTACAAGAAGCTCGTCGTCGACAAGGGCCGCATCCGCGGTGCCGTGCTGTACGGGGACACGATCGACGGCGCCTGGTACTTCCAGATGATGCGCGACGGAACGGACATCACGTCGCTGCGCGAGAGCGTGCTGTTCGGGCAGGCGCACATCGGCGACTCCGGCCGCGGCGGCGCGGACGCCGTTACGGCGCTGCCGGACCACGCGGAGGTCTGCGGCTGCAACGGCGTCTCGAAGGGCGCGATCGTCCGCGCGATCTCCGCGAAGAACCTGTTCACGCTGGACGACGTGCGGGCGCACACGAAGGCGTCCTCGTCGTGCGGCTCCTGCACCGGGCTCGTCGAGCAGTTGCTCGCCAACACGCTCGGCGGCGACTACTCGGAGGCGCCGGCGAAAAAGCCGATGTGCCCGTGCACGATCCACACGCACGAGGAGGTCCGGCAGACGATTACCGCGTACTCGCTGAAAACCATCCCGGCCGTCATGGCGTTCCTCGAATGGAAGACGCCGGACGGCTGCCACAAGTGCCGCCCGGCGCTGAACTTCTACCTGCTCTGCGCATGGCCGGGCGAGTATCGCGACGACAAGCACTCGCGCTTCATCAACGAGCGCGCGCACGGCAACATTCAGCGCGACGGCACGTATTCCGTCGTGCCGCGGATCTGGGGCGGCGTCACGTCGCCGAGCGAGCTGCGCGCGATCGCGGACGTGGCCGAGAAGTATCGCGTGCCGACGGTCAAGATCACGGGCGGGCAGCGGCTCGATCTGCTCGGCGTCAGAAAGGAAGACCTGCCGCGGATGTGGGCGGATCTCGCCGCGGCCGGCTTCGTGTCCGGGCACGCCTATGGCAAGGCGCTGCGCACGGTGAAGACCTGCGTCGGCAAGGAATGGTGCCGCTTCGGCACGCAGGACTCGACCGGCCTCGGCATACGGCTCGAGCGCATGAGCTGGGGCTCGTGGCATCCGCACAAGGTCAAGCTCGCCGTGTCGGGCTGCCCGCGCAATTGCGCGGAGGCGACGATCAAGGACTTCGGCGTCGTCTGCGTCGATTCCGGGTACGAGCTTCACGTCGGCGGCAACGGCGGCATCAAGGTCCGCACGACGGATTTTCTGTGCAAGGTCGGCACGGAGGAGGAGGTGCTCGAGTACTGCGGCGCTTTCCTGCAGCTGTACCGGGAGGAGGCGCGCTACCTCGAGCGCACGGCCCCGTGGATCGAGCGTGTCGGGCTCGAGCACGTGCGCGAGCGTGTCGTCGACGATGCCGGCGGGCGCAGGGCGCTGTACGCCCGGTTCGTGGAGTCGCAGAAGCATTCGCAGGTGGATCCGTGGGCGGAGCGGGCCCGCGGCGGCGACGCGGAGGAGTTCACGCCTCTGCCCGCCGCGGCGCCCGTCGAGGCGGAGGGCATGTCGTGAGCTCGATCGACGCAGGCCCGGCCGACGGCGTCCCGGTACGCGGCGCCCGCGTGCTGAAGGCGGGCGGCATCGAGATCGCCGTGTTCCGGACCGGCGATGGCCGGCTTTTCGCGCTGCGTGACCGGTGTCCGCACCGCGAAGGGCCGCTGTCGCAGGGCCTCGTGCATGGCAACTGCGTGACGTGTCCGCTGCACGAATGGGTCATCGATCTCACTACCGGTGAAGCCGTCGGGCCCGACGAAGGCCGCACGGACCGGTTCGACGTGTGGGAGGAGGGCGGACGGCTGCGGCTGCGCCTTCCGGACGAATGAGCGCGGTTCGCACGACGTGCCCTTATTGCGGCGTCGGCTGCGGTATCGCCGTCGAGCGCGCGGCGGGGGAAGGCTGGAACATCGCGGGCGATCCGTCGCATCCGGCGAATTTCGGGCGGCTGTGCTCGAAGGGCGCCGCGCTCGCGGACACGCTCGACACCGATGGCCGGCTGCTGTATCCGGAGATCGGCGGGCGGCGGGTCGACTGGGATGCCGCGCTCGACACCGTCGCCCGCCGCTTCGCCGACACCATTGCCCGGCACGGCCCGGAAGCCGTCGCCTTCTACGTCTCCGGCCAGATGCTGACCGAGGACTACTACGTCGCGAACAAGCTGATCAAGGGGTTCATCGGCAGCGCGAACATCGACACGAACTCGCGGCTTTGCATGGCGTCGGCCGTCGCGGGTCACAAGCGCGCTTTCGGCGCCGATGCGGTGCCGGTGTCCTACGCGGACGTCGAGCGCGCGGATCTCGCCGTGCTGGTCGGCTCGAACGCGGCCTGGTGCCATCCCGTGCTGTTTCACCGGCTGCTGCGTGCGCGCAAGCGTGAGCCGCAGCGGCGCATCGTCGTCGTCGACCCGCGGCGGACGGCGACGTGCGAGGCGGCGGATCTGTTCCTGCCGATCCGCCCCGGAACGGACGCCGTGCTGTTCAACGGACTCTTGAGCTGGCTGCGGCGCGAGGATGCGCTCGACCTCGAGTTCATCGAGCTCAGCACTTCCGGTATCGGCGCGGCGATGCGGGCCGCGAAGGAGACCGCGCCGTCGGTCTCGGCAGTCGCGGCGGCTTGCGGTCTCGACGAGGAATCGGTCGCGCGCTTCTACCGCTGGTTCGCGGCGACGCCGCGCGTCGTGACGCTGTTCTCGCAGGGCATCAATCAGTCCTCGAGCGGAACGGACAAGGTCGACGCGATCGTCAACGTGCA
>JAFGNC010000550.1 GCA_016927175.1 Gammaproteobacteria bacterium
CGGAAGTTGTCGGTCGGCGCCCACTGACCGTCGATCTCGAAGCCTTTGATCTCGGCCTCGCCCGCGTTGATCGTGGTCAGCGTCGCCGGCGTGATCTCGGCCGCGACCTGGATGTCTTCCCAGGTGCCGAAGAACGCGGTGACGTTCAGGCGCAGCCGGTTGTCGAGCAGATCGGAACGCCAGCCGAGCTCCCAGTTCTTCAGCACTTCCGACGTGTAGGGCAGCAGGTTGTCGGGATCCACGGCACTGTTGAAATCGAAGCCGCCCGCGCCGAAACCCTCCGAGTACGTGCCGTACACCATGATGTCCGGGCTGATCGTGTACTGCAGAGAGACGCGCGGCGACGTGTTGGAGAAGTCCGCCGTACCGTCCACGTTGTAGAAACTGCAGGAGACGTCCTCGTGCAGCTCGAGCGGGTAGCGGCCTATCGGCACTGCCAGATTCGGACAGGCTGCGGAGTAGGCATCCTCCTCGGTATGTCTGACTCCGGCCGTCAGCGCGAGCCTGTCGGTCAGTGTGAACGTGAACTCGCCGAACACCGCCCAGCCGTCGGTTTCGTCGCGACCGCCGTCGTTGCGCCATCCCGGCGGCAGCCCCTGCGTCTCGTCGAAGTTGAACGGCGAGTCACCCCACAGGCCGAGCTCGTTCAGGTCCACGTTCAGCCAGCGATTGGTCCTGTTCGCGTTTTCGTCCGAGAAGTAGTACAGCCCTGCGGTGCCCGACACGCGCTCGCCGCTGAACAGCAGCTGCAGCTCCTCGCTGAACTCCTCGCGCTCGCTGTAGAACCACTGCTGGAAGATGTCGTGCTCCGTGCCGTCGAGATCGTTCTGATTACCGTGACGCAGATCGCGCCCGCCCGTGATCGACCTCAGCGTCAGCGAGTCGCTCAGATCGTAGCTGACGTCGATGACGAAGTTGTCGGCGAGGTTGAAGCCTCCCGGCGTCAGCAGGTCCATCGTGTTCTTGAATTCTTCGCGCGCGCCGTAGGAGTGAGTCTCGTTCGAGACGTCGAAGCCCGCGGCGGCATAGGGCGGTGCATTGATGTCCCAGCTGATCTCCGCCTGGCCGTTCGTGGTCCAGTCGTTGGTTTCGTAGGAGAACAGCGCCTCGAAGCGATCCGTCGGCCGCCACAGCAGCATGCCTCGCGCCACTTCCGTTTCCGTGCTGCCGAAGCTCTTGTCGATGACCTGACTGTCTACGAAACCGCCGCGCTCGACCGATGCGCCGGTGACCTTGGCGAACAGGGTGTCGCTCAACGGAATGTCCGCGTTGACGATGACGTCGCGGCGGTCGTACGAGCCGAACGTCGTCTTGATGCGTGCCCCGAATTCCTCCCTGGGCTTCTGCGTCACGAACTGGATGGCGCCGCCGATCGCGTTCTTGCCGAACAGCGTCCCCTGGGGCCCGCGCAGGACTTCGACACGTTCGAGCTCGACGACATCGAGCAACAGCCCCCCGGCGCCCGTCTTCGCGACGCCGTCGACGTACACGGCGACGCCCGGGATACCGCGCATGTGGAACGTGCCGTCGCTCGGCCCCGTCACGCCGCCGCCGTTGATCGCGATATTGGGAATGGAGGTATTCAGGTTCTCCATGTTCGTGATGTTCTGCTGCTCGAGCTGATCGCTTCCGAAGGCGGTGATCGACAGCGGGATATCCTGGAGGTTCTCCTCACGCCGGCGAGCCGTCACGACGACCTCTTCAATGCCGCGAGCCGCTTCCTGCGCCTGTGCTACGTTGCCGGTCGGCGCGACGCCCCCCCCGATCGCCAGGCCGAAGAAGGACGCTCCGGCGGCGCATTTTCCGATGTGCATTGCATTCCCCCTGAATCGCTACGAATCCCCTCTTGAATCATTACGCACGGCAGCGGCGACAGAGACATTTTTTTTGTCGCGGGCCCGCCCGCCGCTGCGTATCTATAGATGGAGCATCGCCCTTCCGGCGCGGGCACGGAGATCTGTGCTCGGGCCCGCGCGTTGGTTTACCTTTCGACTTCGGGACTCGACAACGATGGTGAACGATATGATCGACGATAAGCCGCAGGGCGGGCCGGACCGAAGCACAGCCGCGTACGTGGTGTCCTGCTTGCTGCTGGCTGTGCCTGCCGACGGGGCTCTCGCACAGAGCGCGAGCGGCGGACCGCCGGGCGAATGCGTACCCCTCTCCGAGCAGTATCCCGACCTCGGCACCGAGCAGAGCGTGTCGGCAAAGCAGCTGTTCACGACGGTCTGGGGCTCGTTCGAGCTTCCCGGCGGCCCCTGCGGCTACGACTCCGCCGAAGCCCACTACAACGCTCTGCTCGAGGATGCGCAGCGGCGCGGCGGCCCCACGCGGCACACGGCGACGAGCCTGCCGGACTGGAGCGGGCACTGGGGAACGGAGAACAGCACGGGCGAGCTCGCGATCGTCGGCCTGAACTCGACCACGGAGGGCATGGCCGCGCGCCTGAAACCGGCGGCCCGCGAGCAGTTCCTGAGCGACGCGCGCATGTGGCGGGAAGATCAGGCGATCGACCCGATCTCGTTCTGTCTGCCGCCGAACTTCCCGCGATGGTTCACCGAATACGGCTTCAGGGAACATTTCCTGACGCCGGACAAGGCGCTGCTCGGCAGCGAGATGGTCAACGAGTTCCGGCGCGTCTTCACGGATGGCCGGCCGCACCCGTCGGAAGAGTGGCTCACGAACGAATGGCTCGGCTATTCGATCGGTTTCTGGGACGGCGACGTGCTGACGATCTGGACCAAGGGCATCAAGGAAGGCATTCTGCAGCGCAACATGCCGCGCCAGACCAACCAGATGGAGGTCATCGAGCGCTGGAAGAAAGTGGATCCGGTCGCCGCGAACGTCGAGATCACGCCGAACACGCTCGGCTCGGAATACATACCCAGCGAGCGCATCGAGATCGAGGTCACGATGTACGACCCGACGTTCGTCGAGCCCTGGCACACCGTCGTCGCCTTTTACAAGGAAGACGACCGCTCGGCCGCCGCGAAAGAGCAGATCTGGCCGCACCAGTGGAGCTGCGTCGAAGGCTCGCAGTGGTACATCACGGACGACGGCGTCATCAGCCAGTACGCACCCGGCGAGAAGCCCGACATCACGGACCCCGACTTCTGGTTCAACGAGAACTACGTGCACCAGTAACGGAACGACCGACAAGGAACGAGGAGAACGATAAGTGGCAGTAGGAAAGGTATGGATCGGCGCGCTCTCGCTGGTTTCACTCGCGGTCGCCAGCGCCCCGGCCCTGTCGCATCATTCGGCTGCGATGTTCGACGACGAGGTCACGTTGACGCTGCACGGCACGGTGACCAGGTTCGACTACGTGAACCCGCACTCGTGGCTTTACGTCGACGTCGAGAACGAGGACGGCAGCGTCACCGAATGGGGATTCGAGCTCGATGCGCCGCCGCGGCTGCGGCGCCTCGGGATCTCGCCGAAATACTGGGAGGAAGGCGACGCGATCACCGTGAAGACCCATCCGCTCAAGGATGGACGTCCGGCGGGGAGCCTCGTCGGTGCGGTAGCCGCGGAAGACCGGACTTTCGGGGACACTGAGGGCATCGACTCCCCGGACAGGTGACGCCGGCGGGTGCGAGGCGCGTGACCGTCGATGAGGCGTAAGACCGGGCACACTGGAGGTGTGCTCGAGCTGGGAAGGAGCCAGCCCGTGCCATCAGCCGCTCGCGGACGGAAGTCGTAGCGGGAGCACGCTCTCGTAACAACCTGCGGCAGACCGTCTGCCTGCTCGCCGACTCACGGATCCAACTGCAAGCCACGGCCGGCGGAGGCAGCTGGAACAGTTGCAAGCGGGAGTAACCCGGTCCCCCGAATCCAAAAACCGGCTGCAAGGATGGCTGCCTGTCGGGAGGCGTTCGTTCGCACGTCAGCAGGCGGTGCCGCGTGGCGCGAATTCTGCATGTTGCCTTTCACCCATGGCATCCGGGAGAGGCGCGATGCACGTGTCTTCCGCGCAAGCCTTACTGATCGGCGTCGGCTTCTGCGCCGTCGCCTCCCCCTTCGCGCAGACGCCGGCGCCGCCCATATCGACCGTTCACGAGATAGAGGCTGAGAAGCTTTTCCCTCTGGTCCCCGCTACGAGCACGTTCGAGGTGGTGGACGGAGACGGAGAGGGGCGGCAAGTCGAACTGGAACTGAGCTCCGCAGACGGTAAAGGCAGCTGGGAACTTCGGTTTGGCGACTACAATATCCTCCATCTCCTCGAACCGGGGGATGGCAGCGTGCTGCTCACCCGTCTGGACGTGCTGACGGAAGGCGAGGCCGTGCTGTACGAGGCGCCCGTGGTTCTGCTTCCAGACAGGATCGTTCCCAACCGGACATGGAGCGCCTCCGGCAGGGCTACGATCGTTGACATTGAGACGCAAGAGGTTGTGCACAGGGGCGAGTACCAGCACCGAGTTCTGCCCATCACTCGAGAGCGGTTCGTGACCCCGGCGGGGGACTACGAAGGTTTCCTGGTGCCGATCGAGCAGACCATCGACCTTGAGTCTCCGGCAGTGATTCGGTTGTGGCTCGACACCGGCTTCTTCCCAGGCAAAGGCCTGGTGAAACGTTCGATGAAGTTCGTAGTCGACAAACCCTTGTGGTTCGGCTCGACCACACGACGCACAGCAGAGCTCGTCCGTTAGAGCCAGGTTTCGGTCATCAGGCGGGGATAGCCGACGCACGTCGAGATGAAGGCACGAATCAACGCGTGCATTGTAGTTGGGCAGGCAATATCAGCGTGAAGGAGACGGAGGACGAAATTCGCTTCGAAACCGAGGCGGGCGCGGCGGGCCCTGGCGCAAGTTTGTATGGTAGCGGGGGCAGGATTCGAACCTGCGACCTTCGGGTTATGAGCCCGACGAGCTGCCTGACTGCTCCACCCCGCACCTGAGTGAGCCGGGAATAATACAGAGGTCGCCCGGCCCCCGCAAGGCGGGCCCGGGCCGAGACGGCAGCGGCCGGCGCGCGCCGCGCTCGTCGGCATCGCGGACAGGCTCGGCGGGCGCGCAGCGGCCGGCCAGTTTCAACAGCCGGCCGTCGCCGTTTGATCTTTCGGTTCGCTCTCGAAACAGATCTCGTGCCGCTCGACGTTCTCGGGCCGCACGATCCCGGCCTGCTCCGCAAACACCCGCTGCAGCAGCTCGCGCCATTCCGCATACTGCATCTGTGCCGTGCCGGTCAGCCGGTGCTGCGTGCCTGCGATGTCGACGACGAGGGGCTTCACCTCGTCGTCGAAGCTCTGCGACACCTCCTCCAGGATGTCCGCGTGAAGACGGATCTCCTCCTGCCGGAGGTTGCCCATATCGAGCACTCCGGCACCCATCATCATCAGGCTGTCCTGGATCAGCCGGCCGGTGGGGCCGTCGCCGATGCCGCCGTTCATCGACGACGCAATCGACGCGACGACGGCGGCGATTCCGAGAGCTCTGCGCCAGCGCACGCTGCGTTTCAGCTCGCGCATGGTCATCGACTCCTCGCGCGCGGCCTCGCGCCAGGACCCATACGAGGCTGCCGCGCGCGATGCGAAGCTCTCGTAGTGCAGATCCAGGGTCTGGAGGAAGACCTGCTCGCGTTGGCGCACGTTCTTGACGTAACGGAACATCGGGTCGTCGATGGCCGGCAGCCTCACGGGCCGGTGCATTCCGCGGCCGTCCTGCTCGACATAGCCGTCGAACGC
>JAFGNC010000551.1 GCA_016927175.1 Gammaproteobacteria bacterium
AGATGCACAGGAACTTCAGCCGCTCGAGCAGCGGGACGTTCGCGTCCTTGGCCTGCTCCAGCACGCGCACGTTGAACTCGAGCTGTGACAGCTCGCGATTGATGTAGTAATCGGACAGCTTGAGATTCGGCGCATCCACTTCGTCGCGGCGTTCCGTGCCGGAGCTAGAAAGATTCGCCGCAGTATACGCCGCCGAGTATTGCGGCTCGCCGCGCGCCGGTCACGGCGGGCACGTTGCCGGCGCTGCCCTCGAGGCGCGCCCGCGCGAGCCAGGCGAACGCGGCCCCCTCGACCCAGTCCGGCGGCACGCCGTGCTCGGCGCTCGACTCGACCGCGATGCCGGCGGCACGCCGGAGCCGATTCTGCAGGTCGGCGTTGTGTGCGCCGCCGCCGCAGACGATGATCCGCGCGGCGCCGGGCGCGTGCTCGCGAACGGCAGCGGCGACGGTGACGGCGCTCAGCTCGGCCAGCGTCGCCTGAACGTCCGCCGCCGCGGCTCCGCGCCCCGCGGCTTCGAGCCGCCGCTCGAGCCAGGCGGCGTTGAACAGCTCCCGTCCGGTCGATTTCGGCGGCGGCAGCGCGAGGTACGGCTCGTCGAGACACGCCTCCAGCAGTCCCGGGAGCACGCGGCCGCTCGCGGCGAGCTCCCCGCCGACGTCGCAGCGCCGGCCGGTGCACCGCTCGATCCAGCGGTCCAGCAGCGTGTTGGCCGGGCCGGTGTCGAACCCCGTCGGCGCGCTCCCCGGCCGAAGGATCGTGACGTTGGCGATTCCGCCGAGGTTCAGGACGACCCGCGTCTCCCCGGGCACGCCGAAGCGCCAGGCGTGGAAGGCCGGTACGAGCGGCGCGCCCTGACCGCCGAGCGCGACGTCGAGCCGGCGAAAGTCGGCGACGGTCGTGATGCCGGTCCGCGCGGCGACGACGTTCGGATCGCCGATCTGCAGCGTGAACGGCTCGGGCGGGTCGGGCTTGTGGTAAATCGTCTGGCCGTGATGGCCGATCGCGGCGACCTGCGACGGCGCCGCCCCGGCCTCCGCGATCGCGCCGAGCGCGCATTCGGCGAAGAACTCCCCGAGCGCGACGTCGAGCGCGCCGAGCTCGGTCAGCGCGACGTGCGGCGTCTCGAGCACTGCGAGGATGCGCTCGCGCAGCGCGGCCGGGAACGGCCGCGTGGCGGCGAGCCGGACGGCGCAGTCGCTGTCCGTGAGCTCCGTCAGCACGGTGTCGACGCCGTCGACGCTCGTGCCGGAGATCATTCCGAGGTAAAGACCGTTCACGCGGCGGGATCCTCGGCGAGTCGAGCGTCGCTCTTCAGATCCGGCTGACCGGGTCGCTGCGCCGGCCTATTCGGACGCGGTCGCGTACTGGGCGCCCGAGTGGAACTCGAGCTGCTGCCACAGTTCCTGCGATTTGGCTTCGAAATCGGCGCGATACTCTGCCGGGACGGGATCGGCCGGGGGCAGCGTCACGGTGCGCGGGTTGCGGTGCGCGCCGGCGACCCGATATTCGTAGTGCAGATGAGGCCCCGTCGCGAGACCGGACTGGCCAACGTAGCCGATGATGTCGCCCTGCCTGACGCGGCTGCCTTCACGGTGCTTGCCGAAGCGGGACAGGTGGGCATACAGCGTCGTGATGTTGCCGCCGTGCTCGATGATGACGGCATTGCCGTAGCCGCCGTTGACGCCGCGGAACCTGATCTTGCCGTCGCCGGCCGCCTTGACCGGCGTTCCGGTCGGCGCGGCATAGTCGACACCGCGGTGGGCGCGGATCGTGTTCAGCACCGGGTGCCGGCGGTTCAGATTGAAGTTCGAGCTGATCCGCGAGAAGTCGACCGGAGCGCGAACGAAGGCCTTGCGCACGCTGCGGCCCTCGGGAGTGAAATAGTCGGCGTTGCCCTCCGGCGGCTCGTAGCGCGCCGCGCGAAACGAGCGGCCCCTGTTCACGAACTCCGCCGCGATGATCGGACCATGGCCGATCTTCGTTCCGTCGCGCCAGATCTCCTCGTACATGACCGTGAACGTGTCGCCGACCCGCACGTCCTGAATGAAGTCGATGTCCCACTGGAAAATGCCGGCCATGTTCATCGTGACGCTGTCGGAGATGCCGGCCTGCATGCCCGCCTCGAACAGCGACCTCTCGATCGTGCCGTGCGCCGTGGCGAGTCGCCGTTCGACCGGGCGCTCGATCGTGCGCGCGGAGAAGCCGGAGTCCATCCGGCTGATCGCGAGCAGCCGGATCGGGTCGAGCTCGCGGATCAGCGACAGCACACGGCCTTGATCGTGCGTGACGCGGATCCTGTCGCCGGGCTTCAGCAGCCGCAGATGCTCGGCGACGTCGTCGAGCCGGACCATCGCGGCGAGATCCGTCAGGTCGAGCCCGGTGCGGCGGAACATGCGCTCGAGCGTGTCCCCCTTCTGCACCACGAGGTCGACGGCGCTGCCCAGGGCGGCTCTGACCGTCTGCGACAGAGGCGGCAGCTCGAGCATGACGCGCGCGGCGAGCGTCTCCGCCGAGACCAGAGGCTCGGCGCCTGCCGCCTGCAGCGGTTCGTGCTTCGGAACGATCTCCTGAAGAGGGTGCGGTTGCTGCGGCGATTGCGGAACGGCCGCATCGAGCTCGGCGGCCGCGGGTACCTTGGATTCGTTGCGCTCGCTGATCAGCAGCAGCGACAGCGTCACGAGCGGCAGCGCGAGACCGAGCGCAAACCACGACCAGTGGCGCTCTCGTGCCGCGGGCGTCGACGTGTAGGACTCTTTGTAGTCGTGGCGAACGCCACCCTTGTACGGCTTCACCGCGCACCTTATGTTCAGTCGTAAGGTAATGTACCTGCTCGCTTCATTACGGTCAAAGAAGTCGATCCGGCGATCTCGCCGGCGCGTCGCGGCATTCGACGGCCGCGTTCGCGAGCCTGCACCAGCCGCCGCGCAGGCGGCGTGAAGCGTGCCGCAAAAGGAAGTTTCGCGTCCGCAACGTTCGCCTCGGCAGGGCCGGCCGCAAGGCCGAGAGCCGCGTCGACGCCTCCGCCGGGTTCGTCTATTCTTCGTCCGCTCCGAGGTCGGAGCCTAGCATCGAGATGCAACGTCAATGACCGATTCCGTCGCAGAACAGCTCGAGGAGCTACGCCGCGGCAGCGAGGAGATTCTCGTCGAGGACGAGCTCCGCGCGCGCCTCGCCGAGGGGCGGCCGCTGCGTATCAAGGCCGGCTTCGACCCGACCGCGCCCGACCTGCACCTCGGGCACACGGTGCTGCTGAACAAGATGCGCCAGTTCCAGGATTTCGGCCATGACGTCATTTTCCTGATCGGCGACTTCACGGGCATGATCGGCGACCCGAGCGGGAAGTCCGCGACACGGCCGCCGCTGACCCGTGAGCAGGTGCAGGCCAATGCCGAGACGTACGCGGAGCAGGTCTTCAAGATCCTCGACCGCGAGCGTACGCGGCTCGAGTTGAACTCGCGCTGGATGTCGAAGATGGACGCGGTCGGGCTGATCGAGCTGGCCGCGAAACATACGGTCGCGCGGATGCTGGAGCGGGACGACTTCCGCAAGCGCTACGAGTCCGGCAAGGCGATCTCCATCCACGAGTTCCTGTATCCGCTCGTGCAGGGTTACGACTCGGTTGCGCTCGAGGCGGACGTCGAGCTCGGCGGCACCGATCAGAAGTTCAACCTGCTCGTCGG
>JAFGNC010000102.1 GCA_016927175.1 Gammaproteobacteria bacterium
GGACACGACGGGGGACACGACGGGCGACACGGCGGTGAGACGCAACCGCCGCCCGTCTCGCGCAGCACGCCGCAGCCGCCGGCCGCGCGCGCCCCGACGGCGAACGATGCCGGCCGCGCGATAGCGGAGGTCGCGACGCAGATGGTCGGCGTGCCGTACCGCTACGGCGGCGAGAGCCCGCGGGAAGGCTTCGACTGCAGCGGGCTCGTGTTCTATGCCTACGCGCGCGCCGGTCTCGACGTGCCGCGAAACTCCCGGCAGCTCTTCCGCGCGACGCGAAAAATTCCGCTCGAGCGCGCCGCCGAAGGCGATCTCGTGTTCTTCCAGGACCAGGAGAAGCTGTCGCACGTCGGGATCTATCTCGGCGACGGTCTGTTCGTTCACGCACCGTCGTCGGGGCGTACGGTCAGCGTGTCCAGCCTCGACGGCGCCTACTACCGGCGCCATCTGGTCGGCGTGGGGCGGTTGTTGCCCGACTAGGGGAGCTCTGCGCAGGCTCCGTGGCAGCCGAGGGGGCTCCGCGAGAGAGAACCTGTCAGTTCCTGTGACGCTCCAGGGCTGCGGCCGCGGCGTCGGTCGCGCGCTCGCAGTCAGGCGCCTTGCGCGCGGCGTCGAGACGCCTGCCCGTCGCGAGCCGTTCGCCGTCGCGCGCCGCGGCCGCGACTTCGTTGAGGCCTTCGCATTGAGCGAGCAGCTCGTCCTCGGCCGCGGCGAGCTCGTCGAACGCCGCCTCGTCCGGGTCCAGCTCGCCCAGCTCGAACGCGAGGTCGGTCGCGATCCGGTTCTGGCGCCTGAAGACGCCCTCGGCGTACGCTCGAAACCGATCGGACGCGACCGGCAGGCGCTCGCCGTCGGCCGTCGTCACCGCGGCGCAGCCCGACGCGAGCAAGGCGGCCCCGGCGAGCGCGGCGACGTTGCGGGAAGGCGCCGCCGCGTGTAAGAGGCAGTACGTCCGCTGCGAGGATTCGCGTTTAGGTTTCAATGCTTAGCGATCCTTTTCGATGATCGTATGCGATAATCCGCGCCTCGATGCCCACGCGACAGTTGAACATGGCCGTCACCGCGAAAGAAGCCTCTACCGACCGCTCCCGGCTCGACGAAGCGATCGACAGGGCCATCGACTGGCTCGACCGCGAACAGACGGAGGACGGCTACTGGGTCGGCATGCTCGAGTCGAGCTACTCGATGGAGGCCGAGTGGCTGCTCGCGATGCACGTGCTGGGCTACGACCATCCGCGCAAGAGCAGCCTGGTTCAGACGCTGCTGAACGCGCAGCGCGACGACGGCGCCTGGGAAAGCTACTACGACGCCGCACAGGGCGACATCAACAGCACCGTCGAATGCTATGCCGCGCTGCGCTCGCAGGGGCTGCCCGCCGACGCGGAGCCGCTGGTCCGCGCGCGGCGCTGGATTTTCGCTCACGGCGGGCTTTCCCGCGTGCGGGTCTTCACGCGCTACTGGCTCGCGCTGATCGGCGAATGGCCGTGGCAGCACACACCGAACGTGCCGCCCGAGGTCATCGCCAACCCGAAGTGGTTCCCGTTCAATCTGTACAACTTCGCGAGCTGGGCGCGCGCCACGCTGCTGCCGCTGACGATCCTGTCGGCGCGCCGGACCGCGAAGCCGCTGCCGCCGGAATGCCGGCTCGACGAGCTGTTCCCGAACGGCCGCGACGGCATGGATTACCGGCTGCCGCACGACGTGCCGTTCTTCTCGCTGAAGCGGCTGTTCCTCGCCACCGACCGCATGCTGCACTGGTACCAGAGCATCGGCTTCACGCCGTTCCGCGAGACGGCGATCAAGGCCTGCATCGAATGGATCGTGCGGCATCAGGACGCCGACGGCGCGTGGGGCGGCATCCAGCCGCCGTGGGTCTACAGCCTGATGGCGCTGCACGGGGAAGGCTACGACCTGAGCCACCCGGTCATGGCGCGGGGCCTCGCTGCGCTCGACGAGCACTGGTCCTACGAGCGGGACGGCACGCTGCACATCCAGGCGAGCGAATCGCCGGTCTGGGACACGCTGCTGTCGCTGCTCGCGATGCAGGACTGCGGCCGCGAGCCGACGCCGGCCATGGAGCGCGCCGTCGACTGGTGCCTCGGCAACGAGGTCCGCTACCGCGGCGATTGGGCGCAGAAGGTGCCGAATGCCGAGCCGGGCGGCTGGGCATTCGAGCGGGCGAATCTGCACTACCCCGACATCGACGACACGGCGGTCGCGCTGATCGTGCTCGCGAATCTGCCGGAACGGCTGCGCGAGCAGCCGCGCGTCAGGGGCGCGATCGAGCGCGGCGCGAGCTGGATTCTCGCGATGCAGTCGAGCAACGGCGGCTGGGCCGCGTTCGACAGGGACAACGACAAGCTGATCATCACGACGATCCCGTTCTGCGATTTCGGCGAGGCGCTCGATCCTCCGTCGGCCGACGTGACGGCGCACGTGCTCGAGGCGCTCGCGGCGCTCGGCTACGACCGCAAGCACCCGGCCGTCGAGCGCGGCTATCGCTTCCTGCGCTCCGAGCAGGAGGCGGACGGCAGCTGGTTCGGGCGCTGGGGCGTCAATCACATCTACGGCACGGCGGCCGTGCTGCCGGCGCTGGCGGCGCTCGGCGAGGACATGTCGCAAGACTACGTGCAGCGCGCGGCCGACTGGATCGCCGCGCACCAGAACGAGGACGGCGGCTGGGGCGAAACCTGCGCGTCCTACATGGACGACAGCCTGCGCGGCCGCGGCCCGAGCACGGCTTCGCAGACGGGCTGGGCGCTGATGGCGCTCACCGCGACCGGCGATCACCGCCGCGACGAAGCGGTGCGTGCCGGCCTCGAGTACCTGGTCGAGACGCAGCGCGGCGACGGCACGTGGGACGAGCCCTACCACACCGGCACGGGCTTCCCGGGCTACGGCTTCGGCGCCCGCCTCGACTTCAAGGACGCGTCGACGCGCGAGCGCGTCGCCCAGGGCACGGAGCTGCAGCGCGGCTTCATGCTGAACTACAACATGTACCGCCACTACTTCCCGCTGATGGCGATGGGGCGGGCCCGGCGGCACCTCGACCGGTGAATGTGCGGCCGCTACCTGACGCCTGACGAGGCCGCGTTCGAGCGGCATTTCGGCGTTCCGGCGCCGACCGAATACTTCAGCTCCTACAACGTCGCGCCGAGCCAGCCGGCGCCGGTCGTGCTGATCGACACGAAAGGCGACGCCGCGGGCGAGCGCAGAGCCGAAATGCTGACCTGGGGCTTCAAGCCCGGCTGGGCCAGGCGCTCCTGGATCAACGCCCGCTCGGAGACGGTGTTCAGGTCGAACGCCTTCGCCGAGGCGGCGCGCGGCCGGCGCTGCCTGGTCGCGTCCGCGGGCTGGTACGAATGGCAGGGCGACGCGACGCCGAAGCAGCCTTATGTGCACTATGCGCCGCGCTTCGAGCCGCTCGCGCTGGCCGGGATCTGGACCAGCGCGGTCGAGGACGGCGTGCGCCGCCGAACCTTCGCGATCCTGACGAGACCGGCGGTTCCGGAGGTTGAATGGGTGCACGACCGGATGCCGGTCGTGCTGGCCCCGCAGGACTACGCCGCCTGGCTCGGCCCGGACACCCCGCGGCCGGAGCTCGAGCGGGTGCTGGCCGAGTCGCGTCCGGCCGCGATCGAGACGCGTCCCGTTTCGACTTATGTCAACAAGCCCGCGCACGACGACCCGCGCTGCATCGAGCCGCTGACCGCCGGCGAGGCCGACGATCCGGAGCAAGATCCGGCGGAGCGCGACGGCTGAGCCGGGTTTGGCGGCCACCGGGTGTTCCATTAGCATTGCTGGCCAACC
>JAFGNC010000103.1 GCA_016927175.1 Gammaproteobacteria bacterium
AAGGTCGCCGCCAGCGGTTGAAGCGCCCGCCGGCGCGGCGTGCCGGCGTACCCGAAGCAGCCGGCGCCGACTCGCGCCTATACATTTTGGCTATAGGTATGTATGCTCGAGCCGTATACCTATCGCCGCGAGGTGTAACACGCGGCGGCCGGTTTCTATACCGACGGGAGGAACGCCGTATGATCGCCAGGTACACGACCTCGCTCGGGCTCGGCGCAAGCGTGACCTTCGCGCTTCTGCTGTTCATGCACATTCTGATCGCCGCGCGTCACGGGCCGCTGCCGGACAGGATCGACCTGCCCCGCCTCGACTTCGTGCGGATCGAAAGGACGCCGCCGCCCGTCGAATCCCGAAGGGCGAAGCCGAGCAAACCCGATCCCGCCCTGCCGCCGCCCGACGTGCCGACGTCGAGCGACGACGGCACCGGCAACGGCGTCGAGATCCGCACCGACGCCCCGGCCGTGCCGCTGCCGGACGTTGACATTCGCCGCTCGACCTACGTCGACGGCGATCTGCTGTCCCTGGTCAAGGTCGAGCCGAGCTATCCGGCGCGCGCGGCCGCGGGCGGCATCGAGGGGTACGTCGTCGTCGAGTTCACGGTCACGCGTCACGGGCTCGTCGAGGACGTCGTCGTCGTCGAATCCACGAACGACGTGTTCGACCGAGCCGCGGTCGATGCGGCTTTGAAATTCCGTTACAAGCCGCGGGTCATCGACGGCGAGCCGGTCGACGTGCGCGGCGTCAGGAACAAGATCACGTTCAAGCTGCGAAACTGATCGCCGGAGCCGAATCCGGCCGGCGGCGGCCGCTCAGCGCTGCGGCCGCCCGAGCTCGTACGTCACGGCCTTGGTCTGCAGGAAAGCCTCGAGCCCCTCGACGCCGTGAAGCCGGCCGATCCCGCTTTCGCGGTATCCGCCCGTTTCGATCTCCGGGAACAGGCGCATGTGGCCGTTCAGCCAGACGCTGCCGCTGCGGATCGCCGCCGCCGCGCGCAGCCCCCTCTGCTGATCGCGCGTCCAGACGCTCGCGGCGAGCCCGAAGCGGCTGTCGTTCGCCTTGCTGATGGCTTCGTCCTCGTCCGTAAAGCTCTGCACGCTCAGCACGGGACCGAAGACCTCGTCCGTCAAGAGCGGCGAGCCGGGGGAGCGCACGTGCACGAGACTCGGAGACAGAAACGCGCCCGCCGCGAGCGCGCCGTCCGCCTCGGCGCCTTCGAGCAGCACGTCGCCGTCAGCCGCGGCATCGCGCACGAGCTGCCGGACGCGGTCCCGGCTCGGCCGGTCGATCAGCGGCCCGAGCTCCGCGGCCGGATCGTCGGCGAGGCCGAGCCTCACGTCTGAAAGCCTCTTCCGGAAACGCTCCTCGAGATCCTCGACGATCGACCTGTGCGCGATGACGCGGCTCGCCGCGACGCAGACCTGCCCTGCGTGGCTCAGCGCCGCGCGTGCGATGCCCGCGACGGCCCGGTCGAGATCGGCATCCTCGAACACGACGCAGGGCGCGTTGCCGCCGAGCTCGAGATTGAGCTTCTTCAGCGTGCCGGCCGCGGCGGCCATGATCCGCTTGCCGGTTCGCGTGCTGCCCGTGTAGCTGATCATGTCGACGTCGGCGGAGCCGACGAGCAACTTCGCCACGTCGCTGCCCGTCTCGACGAGCATGTTCACGGCGCCCGGCGGCAGGCCGTCGATCGACGCGAGCAGCTCGAACACCTTCGCATTGACCAGGGCCGTCTGCGGTGCCGCCTTGACGACCGCCGTGCAGCCGGCCGCGAGCACCGGCGCGAGCGAACGGATCAGCAGGGTCACCGGCGCGTTCCACGGCACGATGATCGCGACGACGCCGACAGGCTCGCGCGCGAGCATCGCGTGCATGCCCCGGTCCAGCTCGATGACGCGTCCGAAGATGTTGCGCGCAAGGCCCGCGTAGTAACGCAGCTCGGACGCCGCGCCGGCGATCTCGTGGCCGCAGTCCGCAATCAGCTTGCCGTTCTCGGCCGCGAGCCGCCGTGCGACCTCCGGGCGGGCGGCGTCGAGCCTGTCTGCCAGCTCGAGCAGCACCGCCGAGCGCGCACGCGGCCCGTGGCGCCAGTCGCTACGATCGAAGACGCGGCGTGCGGCGGCGATCGCCGGCTCCGCGTCCGCGGGGCCGGCGTCGGCGAACTCGCCGAGCGCCTCGCCCGTGCCCGGATCGAAGCTCACCGCCCGCGCGCCGTTCGAGGACTCGCACCATGCGCCGTCTATCCAGTGCCGCGCGAATTCCGCCATATCCGTTCCTCCTTGCCGCCGGGCGGGCCTCGCCCGACCGGCCGATACTGCCCGCCGCCGTGCCGTGACCCCGCCGGCTCGAGCGAATATGATCCTCAGCTAAGAGAATGTACGGCAAAAAAGGGAGAACTCGACATGGGATTCGCGCTGTCCGACCTGAAGCTCACGAGCCCGGCGTTCAACAACCTCGGAGCGATCCCGAAGAAGCACACCGGCGAGGGTGAGGACGTGTCGCCGGCGTTGTCATGGTCCAGCCTGCCGGCCGATGCGCGCTCGCTCGCGCTCGTGTGCCACGACCCGGACGCGCCGCTCGTCACCCCCGGGACTTACGGCTTCGTCCACTGGGTGCTGTACAACATCCCCGCGACGACGGCCGAGCTGCCCGAGGGCGCCCAGGGCTTCACGAGCGGCATCAGCAGCTTCGGCAAACCGGGGTACGGCGGGCCGATGCCTCCCGAGGGCCACGGGGTTCACCACTATTATTTCTGGCTGCTCGCCCTCGACAAGGAGCTCGATCTGAAGCCGGGGCTGTCGATGTGGGATCTGCTCGGGCAGATCGAGCCGAACGTGATCGGCATGAACCGCCTGATCGGCACGTACCAGCGCTCGTAGGCCGCGCCATGACGTCCAGGCGCTGGTTCATCGGCGGCAGTCTCGCCGCGCTCGGCGCCGCCGCGGCGGCCCCTCGCGCGCTCTCACAGGCGCCGGCGGACCCAACGGAGCTGACGCTCGAGGAGGCCTCGCGGCTGATCCGGTCCGGCGAGCTGTCGGCCGTCGAGCTGGCGCGCGCCTACCTCGACGCGATCGAGCGCGTCGAGCCGCGCATCAACGCGTATATCACGGTCACCGCCGAAACGGCCCTCGAGCGCGCCCGCGCGCTCGACCGAGAGATCGCGCGCGGCCGCTGGCGCGGCCCGATCCACGGGATTCCGATCGCTTTGAAGGACAACATCGACACGGCCGGCCTGCGCACGACGGCGGCCAGCGCGCTGCTGGCCGATCGGGTGCCGGGACAGGATGCCGAGGTGTGGCGGCGTCTGAAGGAAGCCGGCGCCGTGCTGCTCGGCAAGGCGAACATGCACGAGCTCGCATACGGCGGCACGTCGGCGATCACGCATTTCGAGCCCGTCCGCAACCCGTGGAGCACCGAGCACATACCCGGCGGCTCGTCGGGCGGATCGGCGGCGGCGGTCGCCGCGAGGCTGTGCGCCGCGGCGCTCGGCACCGACACGCTCGCCTCGGTGCGCCTGCCGGCGGCGTATTGCGGCGTCGTCGGCTTCAAACCGACGCACGGACTGTCCAGCATCCGCGGCATCGTGCCGGTGTCGGAGTCGCTCGACACCGTGGGTCCCATGACGCGCACCGTCGCCGACAGCGCGCTGCTGCTCGAAGCCATGGCCGGCTACGACCCCCTCGACCCGGTCAGCGTCAGCTCGCGCCGGACCGGGTACGCGGCTGCGCTGCTCGAGCCGACGGCGCGCCTTCGCATCGGCGTGCCGCGAACGCCCTACTACGACTCGCTGCACCCGGACGTCGCGGCAGCGATGGACGAAGCGCTCGCCGTGCTCGAGCGCCTCGGCGGCGAAATGCGGGACGTGAGCCTGCCGCCGGTGCCCGGATTCCCGGCGCTGCTGGCCGAAGCGTATGCCTGGCACGAGGAGTATCTCGAAGATCCGGCCAATCACCGCCTGTACGACCCGGTCACACTGGAGCGGCTGCTCGCCGCCGGCGAGTTTTCGGCGAGCGACTACATCGACGTGCGGCGCGAGCTCGATCTCGTCCGCAACGCGGTCGCGGGCACGTTCGCCGACGTCGACGTGCTCGTGACGCCGACGGCGCCCGGCCTGCCGGAGCGCATCGCATTGGCCGAGAATCCGGCGGAAGCGTCGGGCGCGGAGAACTCGGTGCGCAACACGGTGCCGTTCAACCTGTACGGCATCCCGACCATCAGCGTGCCCTGCGGCCTCAGCCGCAGCGGCCTGCCGATCGGCCTGCAGATCAGCGGCCCGCACTTCGGCGAGGCGCGCGTGCTGGCCCTCGCGCACGCGTACCAGCAGGCGACGGACTGGCACCGGCGGCGCCCGCCGGTTTCCTGAACCGCGGCGCCGGCGTCCCGCGCGGCTGCGGGTCGAAAACGGCCGCCGGCCTCCCGCGCGGCCGCGGGTCGGAACGCCCTCCGGCGTGCCGAGGCGAGCGGCGCCGACCCGGACCCAGGGCGCCCGCGGACGCTATTTCGGTCTGCCCTGATACCCCTGCGACAGCATCGGCAGCGTGTAGATCGTCATCGCGGTGTTCCTGATGCCCTCGGGCGTGGACCACGGCTTTCCGTCCGGCCCGACGGCGCCCATCATCGGCACGTACAGCGTCCGCTTTTCCGGCCCGGAGAACGCCAGCGTGATCGGGCGCCGCGGAGTCGGTATCAGGCCGAGATGCTCCCCCTGCGGCGACAGCACGTGCACTCCCGCGTTGCCCGTGACGTACAGACGCCCTTCCGAGTCGACGGCCATGCCGTCTCCGCCGTCGTCGCCGTCGAGTGTGCCGAACACGCGGCGGTTCGACGTCGTGCCGTCCTCGTTCACGTCGAACGCGAGCACCTCCGTCACGTTGGTGACGTACAGCGTGCGCCCGTCCGGGCTCAGCATGATGCCGTTCGACCGGATGTCCTCGTCGGCGACGGTGCTGACGGCGCCGGCGGCGTCGACGTACCACGCGCCTCCTGCCGTGAAGTACGCACCGCCCTTACCGTCCGCGATCAGGTCGTTCGGGCGCCCGAGCGGACTGCCGTCCGCGAAAGTGCGCGCCAGCACTTTGCGCTCAGGCGACAGGATGCTGATCCGGGTCAGCTCGCTGCAGCCGGCGAGATCCTCGTTGAACGGCTCCGTGCACGTGCGCTCGACCGCATAGACGCGGCCATCATTGTCGAGGGAAACCGAGCCCGCGCCGCCGGTGCCGGCGATCACGACGTGCTCGGTGCCGTCCGCGGCGATCCTGCGGATCGTGTCGGTCTGCTCCTGCGCGAAGATCACCCCGCCGTCCGGCATGCCGACGATGCCGTCGGCCGTCACGAAATCGGCCCAGATCAGCTCCCACGCCACTCCGTCCGCGACGACACCGGGTATCGGCGTGATGTCCGTCTCCCGCTCACCGGCGAGAAGAGACTGGGCCTGCGCGTGACCGCTCAGCAGAAAGGAAGCGGCGAGCGCCGAAATCAAAGTCGTTGTTTTCGTCATCGAGAGATACTCCGACGGATCCGTACGCGCGTCAGCGCAGCCGCTGCTCGAGCTGGCCACGCTCGAGCAGATCGCGGTAGTGCGTATCCGGATCGCACGGCGGGCTCTCGATCAGATCGCCTTCGGCCGCGCGCCGCTGAGAGCCCCGCGTGCGAACGAGCGGTGCCGTGTAGTACTCGTCGTGCACGGTCATCGTCCGATCGATCGTCAGGCCGTCCTCGGCGACCGTCCAGCGCTCGACGATGCGAGTCCCGTCGCCGCCCGACATCGGGTAGCCGGAGCCGTCCAGCCATCCCGGTGACAAATGCGTCGTCTCGATCACGAGTGTGCGGTCCTCCCAATGCCCCACGGAGAAGCCCATCGACGTCAGCGGATGATCGGCCGGCGCTTGCCTTCCGTCCATCCAGACCCAGCGGGGCGTGTTGTCCTGCAGGGACAGGATCATGTAATGCGTGCCCGCGTCCAGGATCTCCATCGAGTACGGCGAGCCGAAGATGCGCGGCAGCCCGGCCGGCATGCAGCGCAGCACGTGGTCGTCGCCGAACTCCCGCCCTTCGTAGATGCGCCGGCTCTCCGGCGTCAGGGGCATCGGCTTGGGCGTGAAGTCGTCGACCGTCGTCTGAAACTTGTACCTGTTGTCCCAGTAGCCGGTGATGTCGACTTCCCAGTCGCCGGGTGTGTACGTGTAATCGACGCTCGGGTCCGCCGTGACTTCCGTCTGCGTCCGCTCCGCGTTTGCACAGCCGCCGAGGCGCCGTCCACTCTCGAGATAGATGCAGGTCGCGTACAGTTTCTTTGCGCCGTCGCGGCCGAGGTTACCGGTCGCCCGCACCTGGTCGCCCGGCTGGATCGTGTCCTCGAACCAGTTCTCGCGGCGATAGGTCGGCAGGTTGCCCGGCGGCTGAAGCATCCACTCCTCGGTCGAGCCGTCCTCGAGCGTCATCGTGACGGCATAGCGGATGTGCGGATTCGTCCACCACACGCGCGTGACCTCGCCCCGTACCTCGCCGGTCAGGTCGGCGTCGAACTCGGTGCTGAAAGCGTGGTGCGCGGCCGCGTCGAGCGCCGCGCACGCCGCCGCGGCCGCCGCCAGCGCAAGCGATACCGCCTGCAATCGATGAGAAAATTTGTCGCGTGTCTTCATTTCGAGTCGTCCCCCCGCTCGAGCGTCGAGCCCCTTTACAACCGGCTGCGCCGGCTCCGGTCAGTATAGTCGTCCACGCGTTCGGGCGACCTACCCGCGCAGGATATTTTGCATAACCCGGCGGCGGCGCGGCAGAACGGCATTCCGACGGCGCCTCTCGAGTAGGGACGGACGCCTATTGAACGGGCGCGGCCGCCGGATAAATACTTAGCGTGTCACGCTACATTGCGAGGATAAGAAGAACATGATCTCGCTGAGCACCAGACCCGATGTCCCTCCGACCGTCGTCACCCTGCCGAGCTACTGCATGCCGACGCGGGAGTCCGACGCCCTCGTCGCGAAGCGCGAAGCGCAGCTGCAGTGGATGCGGGAGAACGGCCTGCATTATCTCGGCGACCCGCAACGGCTCGTCAGGCACGAGCCTCAGCCGCGCCGGCGCCGGTCCGTGTCTCCGGTCCGCCTCGTCAGACACCACGGCGCGGAGCCGGAGGCGGAAAGCACGGCGGAGGCGCTCGAAAGCCGGGCCTGACCGCCGACTCAATGCGTCATCGCATAGATGACGTAATTGACGCCGAACCGGTAAGCGGTCGCGGTCATCTCGGCCGGGTACCCGGGGTCGTCCGCGTGCTCCCACGCATCGCCCATGTCGATGTTGTGGTTGATCGCGACGACCAGGCGGCCGTCGTCGTCGTAGATCCCGCGCCAGTGAGGGGGGCCCTGCATTCGCTGCCACCCGAGGTGCCGCTCACCGGGGATCTGCGTGCGGCGGTCGAGCGGAAAGATGATGTCGAGCAACCTTTCGCCCTCCGGCAGATCCACGATCGGCCGGCCGGGCAGCACGCTCTGCATCACGCTCTGGAACACGGCCCATTCGTAGGAGCCGTGGAAGTCGTCGACGACCATGAAGCCGCCGCGCAGCAGATACTCGCGCAGCCGCTCGACCTCCGACGGCGTCGGGTTCCAGTTCCCCTGCCCGACCTGCTGCACGAACAGCCAGGGGTAGTCGAAGATCTGATCGTCCAGCAGCCGGACGTGGCGGCTGTCCTCGGCGACGTCCATCCTGGTGAAGCGCTGCACGGCCGGAAGAAAATGCAGCTCCGCGAGCGGGTAGTCGATCGCCCACCATGAGTTGCACCAGCCGCGCGATCCCGCGCAGCCTCTGGTGTTGTAGGCGAGCCGCGCCATGTGGAACTCGGCCTCGGGAGGCGCCTCGCTCTCGATGAACCGGCGGGAAGGCTGGCTCACGGCATTCCCTGCCGCGAGGCATGCGAGCGTCAGCGCGAGCATCGATCTGGCGATCATTTGCCGCTAATGTGCCATCGGCGGCTTCGGGAATCCATGTTTACGACGGCGGCCTGCGACCTTTCCCGCCGCTCGTGCATCTAAGTCGTACGATGATCCGAACACCGCGACCCGCGCCCCCTCCAGTCGACGCCGCGCTGCTGTCGCGCGCGCGCCGCGGTGACCGGCAGGCGCACGCCGAGCTGTATCGGGCGTTCGCGCCGTCCGTGTACACGCTCGCGCGCCGGATGCTGGCATCGGCGTCGCTCGCCGAGGACGTGCTGCAGGAGACCTTCGTGGAAGTCCTGCGCAAGATCGGCGGCTATCGCGGAGATGCCGACGTCGCGTTCTGGATCAAGCGCATCGCGATCAACAAATGCCTGATGCACCTGCGCTCCGGCTGGTCGGCGCGGCGCAGCCCCATGCCCGACGTCGAGACGCTGGCCGCCCCGGCCCGAGCCGACGGCGTCGACCGGCAGATCGCGCTCGACGCCGCGCTGGCGCAGCTGTCGGACACGGCTCGCGTCGTCGTATGGCTGCACGACGTCGAAGGCTACACGCACGGGGAAATCGCTCGGCTGATGCACCGCACGGCCAGCTTCTCCAAATCGCAGCTGGCACGGGCACACGAGCATCTGCGGTCGCTGCTGCACGAGGCGACCGACGAAACGGTAACGAGCACATGCGTACACGTACGGAAGACCTGCTGAGCATCCGCGACGACGAGCCGATGGACGCCGAGCTTCGGGCGCGGCTGCTGGCCGACTCCGACTGCCTCGCCGAAATCGACAGGCTGAGGGAAGTGCGCGAGTCGATGCGCCGATTGCCGCAGCTGGAGCCGCCCCCGGACTGCTGGGAGAACATCGTGTCGGCCACGGTGGACCG
>JAFGNC010000552.1 GCA_016927175.1 Gammaproteobacteria bacterium
GGAGTCGGCCTCGTCGCGATGGTCGCGACGCCGATCATCGCGGTCATCGTCGCCGTGACGCTGATCGGCATCCCGCTCGCGCTGCTGATGTTTCTCGTATGGGGCCTCGCGATGTACTTCTCGAAGATCCTGTTCTCGCACTACCTCGGCAGGACGCTGTTCGCCCGCGCCGGCCGGCAGCCGCATTTCGCGCTGTCGCTGCTCGTGGGGCTGCTGATCGTGCTGACCGTGACGAGCGTACCGCTGATCGGCGGCATCGTCGGCTTCCTGCTGACCATCACCGGCCTCGGCATGCTCGCGATCTTCCTGTGGGGCAGGTTCCGCGGGCCGCGCTTCGGCGAAGAGCGCTTCGGCGAGGACCGCGGCGGCGAGGATCTCGAAGCGCGGTATCCGTAACGCTGTGCACGACGTGCCCGGGCCGGGCGCGGACGCTGTCGCCCGGCGCGGCCCCTCGGCGACGCACGATCCAGAAGGGCCTGCGGAGGAGGGCTGGCGCGGCTGACGATGCCGCGTCAGCCGTTCCGCGTCTCGACTGCGACGACCGCCTCCCCGCGGTACCCGCCGTCGGTGCGCCGCATGTCGCAGAACGCGCCGACGACGCGGCCGCCGCGCAGGAACGAGTCGCCGTCGTTGAACGTCCGGCGGCGCTCGGCCCGCTCGTTGTACGGCGCGTAGCGCTCGAAAACCTCGCTGTTGAACTCGTCCGGGAAGAACAGCTGGCTCGCGACGGCCTCGTCCCCGCCGAGGAAAATCTTGAAATGCACGTGCGGCGTGCGGCCGCCGTACCAGCTCGGGTAGATCGTACGGAACCTGACGTTGCCGCCGGCATCCGTGAACTGCGTGCCGCGCAGGAACGTCCGGCCCTCGACGGAGTACGACGGCTCCCCGGTGCCGGGCTGGCGCCGATACCCGGAGTAAAGGCCGATCGCGTCGGCGTGCCACACGTCGACTCGCGCGCCGTCGAGCGTCGCGCAATCGCTCGCGCGCACGACCTGCATCGACAGCTCGAGCGGTGCGCCGGGCACGCCTTCCGTGATGTCTACACGGACGAGATCCGGATCGAAGTAAAAAGGCCCTTCGCCGGAATCGGGCGTCAGCACACAGCGGCCGGGGGCCTGGGCAAGAAGCGGGCGCGAGACCAGCGCGCCCGCGGCGCCCGCCGCGAAACCGGCGATCAAACGGCGGCGGTCGACGGCGCCGGCCGGCGCGGCGCGCCAGATCGGGCGGATTCGAAGATGACCGTTCGCCATGAGCACCTCCGCGTGCGGTTCGTGCGGCGTCCGGACATTGTGCATATCGGGACGCGCGCAGCCAACGTCGCCTTCGGCCGCGGCTGCAAGGCGAGCGGCGGTCGGCCGCGGCTGCAGGCCGAGCGGTGGTAGTATGCGCGGCGGTACTGGTTCCGGACGCGGCAACACTCGAATGAGCTCGGATCCCGATCGGCCCGCCGGCGACGCGGCGCGCGGCCTGCCGTTGCCCGACTGCGGGCAGCGCATCAGCGTCGAAAGCCCGCGTCACGACGGCAAGCTGTGGACGCACATGATCGGCTTCAAGCCCGGCGGCTATCTCGTCCTCGAAAAGCCTCCGGGCGCGGATGCGGTGGAAGGCCCGCTCGCGCTGAAGGACGGCGACTCGCTCGTGATCCGCTTCCTTAAGGACGGCAGCATCTACGGCTTCCGCACCCCGGTGCTGAGCACGCTGTCCTTCCCATACAAGCTGCTGTTCGTCGCGTTTCCGGTCGACGTCGTGCGGCATTCCCTCAGGTCGAGCCCGCGCCTGCAGACCCACCTTCCCTGCTACGGCCAGATCGGCGGCCGGATGTTCTCGCGCGCGTTCATCCGCGACTTCAGCGCGACCGGCTGCCAGCTCCGGATTCCGCTCGATGCTCTGGAGCAAGTCGAAGAGTACGACGAGGACGTCGAAGCCTCCGACGGCGAAACGTCAGCGGCGCCGAAGGGCACGGCGGCGGCCGGCGAAGGCGGTGTCGAATCCGCGCCGACGGAAGCATCCGCCGGGACGTCCGCCGCATCCGCTTCGGGCACGGCAACGGACGCAGGCGGCGCCGATGGCGACGTTTCCGCCGACGACGCCGACGAATGGCAGGAGCCCGGCCCCAATAGCCTGACGCTGAACCTGCACCTGCCCGGTGAGGACGAGCTGCGGATCGCCGAAGGCCAGGTGCTCGAGTGGCAGACGCTCGAGCGCTATCACCTGCTGCGCGTCAGGTTCGACGAGCCGCAGACGGACGTCTTCGAGCAGCTGTGCCTGTATACGACGCAGCTCGGCTGAGCGCCGGAGCGGCGGACTCAGTCGGGCTGCCGCGGGCGCGGCCCGTAATGCGGCGGCGCGGCGCCCGCCTCGAGCGCGCCGAGGTCCGGCGCCCGCCCGGCGAAGCCGTCCGTCACGTTAGGGATCGCGACGCCGCGGTCTACCGCCGCAGAGCCCGGCCGCAGCCGGAAATCCAGATCCTCGGGACCGTATAGCCGCTGCACCGCATCCGCGTCCTGCGCGTCGAGCGCGGGCACGTTCATGAAGACGTCGTAGTCGACCAGCACGCTGTTGCGGTCCATACCGGTCGCGGCGCTGTACTCGCGGAGCGTCGCGAAACGCTGCGTCTCGAGCCGCGGCTCGCGGCCCGGCGCCGGAAAATCCGCGACGACGCCCGGCGGCGGCGCCGTCCACTCGAACGCGGCGTCGGCGCCCGGATTCGGCCGGAAGCCGTTGTAGTCGGACGACGTATAAGAAGTGAATGTCGCGACGCTGAAGATCGCCGGCAGCGCGTTCTCGCCGAGCATCAGGTTGTTCCGCCAATGCACGTTCGATCCGCCCGCGACCGCGGTCTCCGACAGGATCGTGTTGTTGTAGAACAGCACCCCGGCGGAGCCCGCCGTGATGCGCGTCGACCCGGTCGGCGCATGGTAGGCGACGTTCCTGATCCAGTAGACGGGCCCGCCGAGCGCCGGCTGGTTGCAGAACGCGTGCGACGGATGGTTCAGGAACAGGTTCCGCATGATGCGGATGTTGTGCAGGCTGCCGTCCGCCTCGATCGGGTTGTCGTGGGAGTTCGTGATCAGGTTGTTGTAGAAGTCGATCGCGACGGGGCGCCTGTCCCAGTGCTCCCGCGTCGGGTAATGCGGCCCGTCCACGATGCCGGGGCCGCTGGCCACGGAGCCGTCGGGGTTGCCGTAGGTCTCGACGTTGATGCCGTCGTGAAAGTGCGCGATGTAGTTGTGCGCGACGACGTGCCCCGGTCCGTACAGCTTCACCGCGACATAGGACAGCATCTTCGGCGGAAACACCTGCCCGTCCACGCCCTCGAACTTCGCCCAGAAGTCGCCCGCCCAGCCGATCAGGTGATCCGGGTCGTTGCGGCCGATGAAGGTGTTGTCGGCGATATAGAAGCCGCTCGAGCCGGACCAGTTGGTGAAGACGCCGGCGCCGACGTCCTCGAACCGGCTGTGCTTGACGGTCAGCCCCCTGGCGCCGGCGAGGAACTGCGTTCCCGCCAGGATGGCGACCTCCGCGTTGCGGAAGGTGATGCCCTCGAAGTACGTGTGGTCCGCGCCGCGCACGTCGAACAGCGCATAGTTGCCGCTGCCGTCGAACACGACCTCGCCGTCACCGGCCGCCTTGATCGCGATCGGCATATCCGCCGTGCCGTCGGCCGTCAGGTAATACGTGCCGTCGAGGGGAGTCGTCCGGTTCACCGCCGGGTCGTTGGTGTACTCGTAGCGGTCGTAGCGGTAAACGCCGGCGTGCACGAGGATCGTATCGCCGGGCCGCACGCGCGGGCGCCCGGCAGTCGCCCAGTCCGTGCCGGCGCACCAGAAGTTGTAGGCGCACATCAGGCCCTCGAAGGCCGGCTCCGTCCTCGGCCCCGAATGCCCGTGCGGGTACACGTGAAAGATACGGCCGCCCGCATAGGGCTGCGGCTCCGCGCGCGTGCGCACGACCAGAGTCCGCTCCGCGGCGCCGCGGACGCCGTCGGGGTCGGTCATCGTCAGCCGGACCTCGTAAGCGGTGTCCGGCTCGAGGTCGAGCACGCTGCCGGCGAACATGTTCGGGGCAACCACATCGACCCGCGACTCGGCATGGATCCGCTCGCCGTCGAGGCGCAGCAACGGCATGCCGGCCGCCCACTGCGCTTCCCCCTGCCGGCGGTAAGCGACCGTGACCTCCGCGTTGCGGTTCGTATCCCCCTGAATGAACCATTCGAAGCCGAGGTTCATCAGCGTCGGCGGCTCGATCACGATCTCGCCGGCCACGACCGCCTCCGGCGGAGGCGGCGGACCGCCGGTCGCGGGAATCTGCGCATCGGCGGGCGAAGCGGCACCAAGCGCCGCCGTGATGAGGACGGTTACGAGCACTCGAGGCATCGGATCTCCGGATCGTTGGCAGCGTGCTGGGCGAATGCGGGCGGACCTCTGGATTATAGGCGGAGCAGAGCGTTCGGCAGCCTCGCGCGACGTGCGGACGCTGGTAATCGGCGACGCGCTACGCGGTCTAGCGCAGCACGTAGACGCGCTGCCCGGTCCGCACGTCCACCGCGAGAACGGCGGCTGCGTTACGGTTCACGACATATGCGACCTCGCGAACGGCGTCGTAGGCGATGCCGGTGGGGTAGTCGAAAGGATCGTTCCCGCCGAGACCGTGATCGCCGGAAACGACGGCTCGGCCTCCGGTCGTCAGGTCGAGCTCCAACAACTGCCTGCGCAGCACGTCCGCGACGAACGCGCGGTCGTTGTCTGCGTCGACGGCCAGCACGAACGGATCCGTGAAGATGCTGCCGGTGTCTGGCGTTTCGGCGTCGGACAGCAACGTTCGTGCTCCGGTGTCGAGATCCACGGCAAGGATCGAGGACAGGTGCGAGGACTGCGAATCCGCCACGATCGCGCGGTTCCGCGCGGCGTCTATGGCGATGCCGAGAGGCTGCGTGAACGGGTTCTGCGCATCGGGATTGCCGTTGTTCGACAGAAGCGCCCGCGCACCCGTCGTCAGGTCGACGGTCATCAGGGCCGGACCGTCGGGCTCCGTGACCAGCAGCCGGTTACGCTGCCAGTCGATCTCGATGTCGAACGGCGTGGACAACGGTAGAGAGGCATCGGGAGTCGTGCTGTCGGTCAGGACGGACCGGCTTCCGGTGGACAGAGTCACGGTCAGAATCGCCGCCGGCGGCCCGCTGTCGAGCACGAAGGCGCGATCCGCCGCGGCGTCCAGCCGGACCGCTCCGGGCGTCGCGAACGGGTCAGTCGCATTCGGTGTCGTGTTGCCGGAGACGATCGACCGCTCCGCCGTCGCGAGGTCCACCGCCACGAGCACGGCCGCCTCCCGATCGGTGACGAGCACCCGGTCGTTGGCGGCGTCGAGCGCGATGCCGGCCGGCTCCGCGAGCGGGTGCACGGCATCCTCCGGCTCGTCGGTCGAAACGAAGCTTCGCGCGCCGGTCGCAAGGTCGACTGCCAGCAACGCGCGCAAGCCCTGGTCGACGACCAGAAGGCGCTCCTGCGCGTCATCCACCGCCAGCGCCCAGGGATACGAAAATGCGTTGACCGAGTCCGGCGTGGCGCTGTCCGACAAGACGGTTCGCGCCCCTGTCGTGAGATCGATGGCGTAGACGGAACGCTCGCTGGACTGCGTGACGAGGGCGCGGCCGTTGGCCGCGTCGACCGCGATGGAAGGCGCGAAAGACAACGGGTTGTCCCCGTTCGGCGTCGTGCCGTCCGACAGGATGCTGCGGGCGCCGGTCGCGAGATCGACCGCATAGACGGCATCGTTTGCAACGTCCGTCACCAGCGCCCGGTCGTTATCCGTATCGAGCGCCATCGCCCACGGATTCTGGAACGGATTGGACGCGTCCGGCGTCGTCTCGTTCGACAGTATGCTTCGGGCGCCGGTCGCGAGATCCACGGCAATGACGGCGGGCGGCGAGGACGTCAGAACGAGCAGCCGATCGCGCGCCGCGTCGAGCACCATGTCTCGCCC
>JAFGNC010000553.1 GCA_016927175.1 Gammaproteobacteria bacterium
GATCGGCCGCAGTGGCACGAATGGACCCGTTCGCGGGACTTTGCCTCTTACCTTGCCCCCTCGCAAGCCCGATAGTCTCGTCGATCGATCTTTCGGCACCCATGGATACGGAGGTGTAACGATGAACGACGAGAGATACTCGAGCCGTTCGCAGGCGCCCCGCCCCGACGCCGCCGCGGACGACGAAGCCACCTGGCGCGGCGGCCCGCTGACGCGCCGCGACGTGATCCGGGCAACCGCCGGCGTCTCGCTGGTTTCAGGCATCGCGGCAGGCTTCGGCCGCAGGTCCGATGCGCAGCCGCCCGGCGCCGTGGCCGACCTTTACTCGAGCGTCGGAGCGCTCGCCGAAGGCATACGAAGAGGGGAGCTTTCGTCCGAGGCGCTCGTCAACGCGTGCATCGCGAGGATCCGCGCAGTCGATCCGGCATTGAATGCCGTCGTGCGCCTGAGCCCCGATGCGGCCGTCACCCGCGCACGAGAGGCCGACGCGGCCGCGGCGCGCGGAGAATCATGGGGTCCGCTGCACGGCGTTCCGATGACGATCAAGGATTCCCTCGACACGGCGGGCATGATCTCGACCGGAGGAACGCTCGGGCGCGCTTCGTATGTGCCGGCGAGCGACGCCACGGTCGTCGCGCGGTTGCGCGGGGCCGGCGCCGTCCTGCTCGGCAAGACGAACACGCCCGAGCTGACGCTTTCGTTCGAGACGGACAACCTCGTCCACGGCCGCACGAACAACCCTTACGACCTTCGAAGGACGCCGGGCGGAAGCAGCGGCGGCGCGGCGGCAATCGTCGCCGCGGGCGGCTCGCCGTTCGACATCGGCAGCGATTACGCGGGCAGCATCCGGGTGCCGGCCCATTTCTGCGGAATCGCGGGCATCAAGCCGACCGCGGGGCGGGTGCCGAGGACCGGGCACGCGTTCCCTTTCGGCGCGCTCCAGGACTCGTATCAGCAGCTTGGTCCGCTCGCGCGCTACGTAGACGACCTGATTCTGCTGCTGCCGCTGATTGTCGGGCCGGACCACGTCGACCCCGGCGTCGTCGAACAGCCCTGGCGCGATCACGCGGCAGTCGACCTGCGCTCGCTGCGCGTCGCCTTTCATGTGGACAACGGGGTAGCGACTCCGGAGCCGTCGGTCAGGCGAGCGGTGGAGGTCGCGGCACGTGCGATCGCACCCGATGTGCTCGCGGTCGAGGAACGGCGGCCGGCCGGCATCGAGCTGGGCTTCGAAATCGGGTTCGCGCTCGCCGCCTGGGACGGCGGCAGCGCAGTCAGGAGACTTCTGGCGGAGGCCGGCACGCGTGAGCACACGCTCCAGCGCTTCACCGAGGCCGCGGCTATTCCGTCTCCGGACCTCGAGCCTCTTATCGCGCGGTGGTATGAATGGAGGAGCAGGATGCTGTCTTTCATGAAGGACTTCGATGTGATCCTGTGCCCGGTCAACGCGCACCCCGCGGTGCCCCACGGATTCACGGCGACGCCGGATTCACTCGCGGCGTTCAGCTACACCGTGACCTTCAACGCGACGGGGTGGCCGGCGGCCGTGGTGCGCGCCGGGACGTCTCCCGAGGGGCTGCCGATCGGCGTACAGATCGCGGCCGGCCCCGGCCGTGAGGATCTCGTGCTCGCCGTCGCGAAGCTCATTGAGTCGCGACTCGACGGCTTCCAGCCTCCGCCGCTATGATGCGGGCGTCGCAGCGGATCGCGTCGGATCGGCGCTGCCGGGCTGCTCACGGCCTATTCGTTGTATTTCGTTGTATAAGGAGACTTTCGTGAGCCGTAACACGTGAGGGCAAGCAACATGCTTTTCCGGGGGCGCATATGCTGAAGGCGGTCGGCGCGGCCGCCGTCGCGGCGCTGGTGCTGGCGGCGTTGCTGCTGCGCCCCGCCGCCGAGATCGATCCCGATCACATCGAGCTGACGGTCGGGTCGAGCCACTCGACGGGGCTCCCATGGGTCGGCGTCATGCACACGCTCGTCGTGCCGGAGTCGAACCGCCGGCTCGAAGCGCGCGGCAGCCCATACCGTATCCGCTGGACCGAGGCTTACGGCGGCTCGCTGTACAAATACCACCACACGCTCGAGGCCGTGGAGATCGGGCTTGCGGACATGGGCTGGGTCGGCACGATCTGGGAGCTGTCCAAGATGCCGCTGCAGAACCTGACCTATTACACGCCCTTCTCGACCAGCGATCCGCAGATGCTTTTTCGCGTCATGAATGAGCTGAACGAGCAGGTGCCGGCGTTCGCCGACTCGTGGACTGCGCAGAACCTGCGCTTTCTCGGGGTCAACGCGAGCGATACCTATCATCTGATGACGAATTTCCCGGTCCGTACCGTCGACGACCTCCGCGGGCGCAAGATCCTCGCGCCCGGGCCGGCCGCCGCGTGGCTCAAAGGCACGGGCGCGGTCGCCGTGGACGGCGGCCTGACGACCTACTACACGCAGATCCAGACCGGCGTCGCCGACGGCGTGCTGACGATCCTGAGCGGCGCGCTGCCCTACCGCATCCACGAGGTCGCGCCGCACATCACGCTCGTCGGCATCGGCGCGCAGGTCACTGGCGCGTTCTCGATGAATCTCGATACGTGGGACAGTTTGCCGCCGGACGTGCAGCAGGTGTTCGCCGAGCTCGGCCCGGCCTACAGCGAGGCCGTCGCGGCCGAGGTCGTCGAGCGCTACGAGACGAGCCTCGAGACGATGCGAATGGAGGGCGCGATCGTCGCCGAGCTGCCGATCGAGGAGAAGCGCCGCTGGCTCGATGGCCTGCCGAACATCGCGGTCGAGTGGGCCGAGGCGACCGAGGCACGAGGTTTCCCCGCGGTCGAGGCGCTGCACGCCTACATGAGAACGATCCGCGACCGCGGCGCCCAGCCGCTGCGGGACTGGGACGAGGCGGCAGTGCTCGAGGCACCGCCGGGGGTTGGCGGCGCCGGCGCGCAGGTCACGCCCGACTGACCACACGGCGGAGCCACGGTAAGCGCGTCACATCGCAGCGAGCCATTGCGCTGACGGAGTGAGCTCCTTTCGCGGCTCGCCGGACGTCATCACTCAGCCGCGATCTTCGACGTCTCATCGCTGACCGCGACCTGCCCCGGTCGGCGCAACATCTTGTCGATCTCGTCAATGTGCAGCGACTCCTGCCGGATCAGGTCGCGCGCGTACTCCTCGAGGGGCACGGCTTTGTTCTCGACGAGGCGCAACAGGGCGTAGTAGATCTCGAGCGTCTCGTGCTCGGCGCGCAGAGTCTCTCGAAGAATTTCGCCGATGTCGTGCTGATGCGTCTCGAGCAACGGGCCGATGCCGAGCGACGGATGTCCGCCGAGGTGCGTCACCCATTCGCCGGCCTGCTGGGCATGCATCAACGTTTCGTCCGCCTGAGCGCGAAACCACGAGACGATCGGAATGCGGCCGTAGCCGTACACCATCAACGAATAGTGCGTATAGCGTATGACGCCGGCGAGCTCCGACTCGAGAATGCGATTCAGCGTGCCGATAACCGCTTCTTTTTCCAGTGCTTCGTACATCACGGGGCCTCCGGGCAAGTTAGCCCGGCCGTGCAAGATTTCAGCCAGGTCGAGGTCCGAGCGTCGCCGCCATGCAGCGTCGTGCACGTGCCTTGTGTTGTAGCCGCAGGAACGACCGATGCGAAGGAGCCGCAGCTCCTCCGCCCGGCCGCTTCGGTTAGACGTCCCAGAATCCCCCGTCGCCCATATCGTCACCGACGTCGCCGAGTTCCGACTCCTCGATGGTCTCGTTATCGTTTTGGTCATAGGAGTCGAAGACGCCTTCGTTGAACTCGTCTTCGCTGAGCAGGCCGTCGCGATCGGCATCCCAATCATCGAACACACCGCGCTCACCGAAGCCTTCGTTCCATTCGTCGACCCCGATGCCGTCGCCGTCTGCGTCCCACTCTTCCCACGCGTCCTGCGCAACGACCCCACCGGCCGACAGCAGCGCCACCGCGCAGCCCATACCGATCATCCGTAGTTTCCTGCTCATCGCATTCTCCTCGTGGCTGGTGGATGGAGCGACCGACTTGCACGATGCGTGCCACGCGCGCAGGAAACGCTGCTGATCCGAAAACGATGCGCACATTAAGCGTATGCGATTGACGCCAGCCTCCGACCCATCGCCGCTTCGTGGCATACGGCTTGCACTGAGGCGCGGCCCGTTCAACCACACATGGAGGACCGCCATGACTATTCGCAAGTCTGTCATCGCCATCGCCGTCGGAACCGCGCTATCGGGCGGAGCAGCAGCTCAGGATGATCAGGAGAGACAGCAAGGGCAGCAGCAGCGCTCGCAGGCAGCCGGCGGCCAATTGCAGCTCGACAATCTGTACGTGACGCGCGCGCGGAGCGACAAGGCCTTCTTCGTCTGCCAGACCGGGAGCC
>JAFGNC010000554.1 GCA_016927175.1 Gammaproteobacteria bacterium
ACGGCGGCGACCCGGATTCCGCTGAGAGCTTTACTTGCCGCTGACTGGGCCGCGGAGCGCTCGGAGCGTCGGAAGGTGTCGCGCACATCCTCCGTCTAGCCTTCGGTGTCTCCCCGAGCAGGAACGCGCGATACCCAGTGTAGAAGTTGTGCCTCGGTCAGCGCGCGGCGCTCGCGCGTCGAGCAGCGTGACTTTCGGCTCCCCGCGCCACCTCCCCCGAGCCCCCCTTTCAGCGCTCGAGCAGCCGCTTCTCCTCGAGCAACCTCTCGAGCGAGACGAGCCAGCTTTCGTAGTAGCCTCGGCTCGGGTGTTGCGAATCGCCGCGCTCGGCCTCGCCGACGGACTCGATCAGCCGCTGCTGAAACTCCCGCCACTCGAACACGCCCTGCTCCGCCAGGCTCACGGCCAGCGCGAAAGCGCGCCGCTCCCAATCGTCGTGAAACACCAGCTCGCCGCTCTTACGCGGCAGGGGCGCATCGTCCATCTCCGCGACCTCGGGCCGCGCGGTGCGCGGCTCGCTCACGCCGGCAGCGCTCGGGTCACGCCGATCATCGCGTCGCGGCCCACTATCGCGGCGAGCTGCTCCTCGTTCCAGCCGTCGGTGCCGGCCGGCCGTTCCGGCAGCACCAGGTAACGAACCTCCGCGCTGCTGTCCCAGACGCGCACCTCGACGTCGTCGCCGAGCTCCGTACCGAACTCACGCAGCACGCCGCGCGGATCGATGACGACGCGCGACCGATACGCCGCGTCCTTATACCAGGCGGGCGGCAGCCCGAGCACCGGCCACGGGTAACAGGAGCACAGCGTGCACACGACGACGTTGTGAACCTGCGGCGTGTTCTCGACCGCGACCAGGTGCTCGCCCTGGAGGCCGCCGAATCCGAGCTCGGCGACGGCGCTCGTGGCGTTCTCGAGCAGCCGCTGCTTGAAGGCCGGGTCGACCCAGGCGCGCGCGACGACCTTGGCGCCGTTCATCGGGCCCAGGTCGTGCTCGTAGACGTCGACGAGCTTGTCGAGCGCGTCCTTCGCGACGAGCCCTTTCTCGGTGAGCAGCGCCTCGAGCTTCGCTACACGCTCGGTGAGCTCGGCATTGCGCTCGCTCGTGCGCTCGCTGCGATGATAGGGGCTCGGCGGCGCCTCGTGCGCGTGGGCGTGGTCATGGTCGTGGCGGTGGTCGTGCTCGCTCATGCTCGCGGTCCTTAGGTTGCAGGCTCCAGGTAGTCCTCCCACAGATCGCTGTAGACGCAGTCGCGCCGAGTCACATTCTCGCCCCAGAGCTCTTTGGCCTCGAACCTCACGGTGTACAGAGGCTGGGCGTTCTCGCCGCGGTCGTGGGCGACTGTGTCCGGGAAGACGTGCGAGCCGCGATGCGCGGCGACGACGCCCGTCTTGCCGCGGACGTAGCGCGCGAGCCGCGTGTGACCGGTGATCTCGATGTTGCGGGCCCGAACCGCGTCGCCGACGCCGAAGAGCGGCGTGATCCTGCCGTCGTCACGAGTCGCCGGCATACCGTGGCGCACGAGGCCCTCGACCTGCTCGGCGTTCGGCGCCGGAAACGGCGTCGGCTTGATCGCGGCGGCACGGCCCGACTCGATCTCTGCGTCCGTCACGTAGCCGAGGTCCTTCGCGAGCGTGATGACTTCGACGAGCCAGTGCTCGTAGTAGCTCGTCGCGAGGTACTCGACCGGATCCATGCGCTCGATCGCGTGGCGGGCGCGGTCGACGGGGCCGAGAAACGCGAGCCCCGCGAGATTCATCGCGAACACGCGCCGCTCCCAGTCGGCGTGGAAGACCGGCTCGCCTTCTTCCCGGCGCACCGGGCCGAAGCAGGTCATGCCGCCCAGGTCGTGTATGCCGTTCATCGTCGCACCTCTCGAGCGGCCTGCCCCAACTGCCTAACCGCCGCGAACGCGACTCAAGACTTCCGCGAAGCGCGGCTTCTCGATACGGGGTTCGGCAAGGGAGTTCATCTCCAGGTTCATGAGCTGCAGATGATCCTGCCTTTCCCATGTTTCCCGCCTCTTCAACGGCGTAAGGGCCCACGCACATAGCGGGTATGGTACATCGGGGAAAGCCAACCATACGCGGCGACGACGGGTACCGTCGGCCGCGACATCCGGAACGATCTGCGGGTAATCCGAACGAAGCGCGGCACGACGCGCTCTGCGAGGGGCTGCCCTCGACCTACGCCTGCGAAGCGTTCTCGCGGCCCGCCCTCTGCGAAAACGCCACGACGTCGCGGCCGTCGCCTGCAGCCCGTGACCCGGATCGAGTGGATGAATCCTCACGTCTGGATCTGCATGAACGTCGGGAAAGAAGACGGGACGACCGAGGCGCGTTGCTCTTGCTGGTAGGTCGCACGTTGGAGCAACCGCTCAGGGGCGACGTAAAGCGCTCTTCTCATCGGCCTTGTCCAGAGACTGCCCTGCGCCAAGCGTCGCGCGATTCTAGACGCTCGATCCATGCCGCGGCGTTAGGGAACGCGCCGAAATCGATCCCCGCTTCGTGGCGCAGCGTGAATGTGCTCGCCAGGGCGAAATCGGCAATGCTGAGGTCGCCCGCGATCCAGTCGCGCCCGGCGAGCGCTCCGTCGAGCACGGCGAGCAGCTTCGTGGTTTCCTTCGTCTCCGCGGCGACGACGTCCTCATCAGGCTTGCCGCGGCCGAATCTTTCCTTCAGCACCTTCTCGAACGCAAGCTTTTGGCTCGAGGGCCCGAGATGGATTGCCTGCCAGTACGACCACTGGTCCACGACGGCGCGCTTCTTCAGATCCTCCGGATACAGGCGGCGAGCCGGATCGAGGGACGCGAGATACGCATTGATCGCCCGCGACTCGAACAGATTCAAATCCCCGTCTACGAAAGCGGGCACCTTGCCGTTCGGGTTGATCGCGAGGTATTCCGGCGTCTTGGTGCCGCCGCCGGGCACGTCCACGTCGACGATCTCGACGTCCGCGCCGAGCTCGAAGATCACCGCGCGCACACGCAGACAGTTCGGAGAGAAGTTCGCGTTGTAAAGCTTCATGAAGCCCTCCTGGATGACCATAGCGCGCCGCTTCGACGCCGTTGACTATTTGAGCATAGCCGCCGGCGGTCGACACCGGAGCGCACCCTCGAACGGCGCCATCACCGACCCGGCCGCACATCAGGTGCAACGCGGACAGCATGGAGGCGCACCACCGTGCCTGCCCGGAGCCGCCCCCTCGTGCTTGCGTCGCGCAGTTCATGAATAATAGGCGCGAAGGTTCACAGCAAGGGGATTCGGCATGACGAGGTTGGTTCTTTTGTCCATTCTGGCGACCGCGTCGCTATCGGCCTTCTCGCAGCCGTCCAACGAAGGCTGCGCGCCCCGGGCGGGCCTCGAGTTCGTGTGCGGGCCCGAAAACCCCGAGGACCTCGTGCTCGTTCCCGGCACCGACTGGATCATCGCGAGCTCGATGACGGAGGGCGCCGGTCTGGTGCTTGTCGACTCCGACGAGGCGACATGGAGCGTGCTCTATCCCGGAGCGCGGCCGCGCGCCGCGCACGATCCGATGTACGCCGACTGCACGGTGGCGCCCGATCCGGCGCGGTTCAATGCGCACGGTTTGAATCTGCGCGCGGGCCGCGACGGGCACTCGACCCTGTACGCTGTGATGCACGGAGAGCGCGAGTCGATCGAGGTCTTCGACGTCGATGCGACGGGCGAGCAGCCGGTTTTGACCTGGACAGGCTGCGTGCGTCTGCCCGAGGAGCTTGCCGCAAACAGTGTCGCGCCGCTCGCGGACGGATCGCTGGTGGCGACCGTGCTGATTCTGCCCGGCAGAACATTCGCGGATTCGGTCGCGATGAGACCGACCGGCGTAGTGCTCGAATGGTCGCCCGGCGAGCCGGGCTTCACGCGCATCGAAGGCACCGAGCTGCCCGGTAACAACGGCATCGAGGTGTCGCCCGACGGCGAGGAAATCTATGTCGTCTCGTCCGGCTTTCAGACCGTCGTCGCATTCTCGAACACGAACCCTGCGCGCGAGCTCAGGACGACCGAGCCCCTGGCGTTCACGCCCGACAACCTGCATCTCGATACCTCGGGCCGCCTACTCACGGCGGGCATGAGGAACGACGCGCCGGAGTGCGGCGGCACACCGGGGCCGCAGCACGACCTCGCGCGGCTGTCGACCTGCCCGCGCGGCACATTGGGGATCGCGATCGACCCTGCCACGATGGAGTACGAGACGATCGTCGATACTCCGGCGACGCCCGTCTTCAGCAACGCGACCATGGTGCTGACGCACGACGGGCGATTCTGGCTCGGCACCTTCCAGGGCGACCGCATTGCTTACGGCGACCTCCAGTAAGCGCGACGCCGGCGCACGTCTTTCGGACGGCGCGGCCATCGAGCCGGTGCTCGCGCGCAGCAGCTTCGAGCTCAGCCGCCCAGATCGATCGGCCGTTTCGCTCCACGACGAGCCGTGGCACTGAAGCCGTCACTCCCCCTTCAGCGTCTCCATCGGATCGATCGCCGACGCCCGCCGCGCTGGCAGATAGCTCGCGAGCGCCGCCGCCGCGAGAATCACGGCCACAGCCGCCGTATACGTCACGAGGTCCGTGGACTCCACGCCGAACAGCAGCGACGATAGGAACCGCGTCAACGCGAGCGCCGCCACGAGTCCGATCGCGAGGCCCACGCCACTCAAAACGAGCCCCTGCCGCAGAAACATCGCCCGCACCTCGCGGTGCTGCGCGCCGAGCGCCAAGCGAATGCCGATCTCGCGCGAGCGCTGCGTCACCACGTATGCCATCATGCCGTAGATCCCCACGAGCCCCAGGGCGAGCGCCATGAAGCTCGCCACGGCGAGCATCACGAGCGCGAATGACGTGCGCGCGAGCGAGCCCGCGTAGAGGCTCTGCATCGTGCGCTCGAGCGCTACGGGCACGTCGCGATTCACGGACCACACGGCCTCGCGAATCTCGTTGTTGAGCGCGGCCGTGCCCGTGCGTTCGCTGCGCACGACGATTGCGATGGCGGGATACGCAAACGCCTCGTCGCCGAACGCGTTCGCCATCAGCGCGGGCCAGTACACGATGCTCGGCGCGTCGGCGTAGAGGGCGTCTTCCTTCACGCTGCGCACCACGCCGATCACTTCGCGCCAGTCGTCGGTGTCGATCGGTGTGCGGATGCGCTTGCCGAGCGCGTCGGCCGGCGAGCCCCCGAGCTCGCGCGCGAAGTCCTCGGAGATCAGCGCCACGCGGCCGCCGGCCTGGATGTCGGCCCACGTGAAGCCGCGCCCCGCGACGAGGTCGGTCGCCATCGTCTCGAGATAGCCCGGCGACACGAACTTGAAGCGCCGCCCCGGCGGCGAGTCGCCGGGCGCGAGCGCGTCGCCTTCCACGAGCGCCACGGAGTTGAACACGAACGGCCCGCCCTCCATCGGTAGCACGTTCGTGAAGCCGACCGAGGTGACGCCCGGCAGCGCCGCGATGCGCTCGAGGATCTCGCGCTGCACGGGCACGTAGCGCATGGGATCTCGGATGATGTCGCTCGGCGCCCACGTGCGCACCGTTTGAATCGTGGCCGAATCGACGAAGCCGGGATGCACGTTACGCAGCGCCTCGAACGTGCGTGCCATGAGCACGGCGCTCACCACGAGCACCAGCGCGAGCGCCACCTGCACCACGACCAGCGTGCTGCGCGTGGCGCTGCGCTCGCGGCTCGCGCTGGCGCCGCGCGCGCCGCCGCCGCCTCCGTCGAAGGCCGCCACGCGGCCGCCCCACGCGTGCTTCAGCGCCGTGATCGATCCGAAGGCCAGCGTCGCCAGGAGCGACACGGCCACCGTGAACGCGAGCACGGCCGGGTGAATGGCGATCTCGTTCACGCGCGGCAAGTCGCCGGGGCCGATGGCCACGAGCAGCTCGAGCCCGCCGTACGCGAGCACGAGGCCGAGCGCGCCGCCCACCGTGCCGATCACGAGCGCCTCCGTGAGCAGCTCGCGTGCGATGCGTGCCGGAACCGCCCCGAGCGCCGCGCGCACGGCGAGCTCGTGCCGCCGTGCGTCGGCGCGCACCAGCATGAGGTTCGCGATGTTCGCGCACGCCACGAGCAGCACGGCCCCGATCGCCGCCATGAGCACCCACAGCGCGCTCGCCGTGGCGCCCACCATGTCGTCCTTCAGCGGCCGCACCACGGGGCGGATGCGCATGTTCTCGATCGCCTCGCGGCTCACGCTCAAACCCTGCAAGATCGGCCACCCGTCGAGCCAGATCGGCAACATGCGCTCGAGATCCGCGCGCGCTTCCTCCGCCGTGACGCCGGGCTTCAACCGCGCGAGCGCGTGCAAGTTGAAGGTGCCGATCGTTTGGCGTGCGGGGTCGAGGCGCATGGCCACAATGATGTCGAACGTCGGCGACATGTCGAGGAACCGGAAGTCGCGCGGCATGATGCCCACGACCCGCGCGGGCCGGCCATTGATCTCGAGCGCTTGCCCGAGCGCCGCCGCGTCGCTGCCGAAGCGGCTCTCGGCGAACGCGTACGACAGAATCACCGGGTCCGGCCCCTCGGCGCCGGGGCCGTGCTCGGCCTCCGTGAACCAGCGCCCGCGCATGGGCTGCACGCCGAGCGCCTGGAGGAGGCCGTACGTCGTGCGCAGCGAGCGCACGCGCTCCGTGCCGTCCGTGCGCGTCAGCGTCTCGCCGCCGTCGCCCCACATGCCGAGCTCGGCGATGGTTTCGCTCTCCTCGCGATACGTGAACCACATGCTCGACGCCGACGAGAGATCCCCGTCGCCCTGCGCAGACGCGTTGTGTCGAATCCGCACGAGCTCGTCCGGGTTCGGATATGGCAGCGGCTTCAGCAACACCGAGTACACCACGCTGAAGATCGCCGCCGTGGCGCCGATGCCGAGCGCCAGCGTGACTACGGCCGTCACCATGAACGACGGCCGCCGCGGCAGCGTGCGCAGCGCATGGCGCACGTCGCGCCCGACGGAATCGAACCAGCTCGAAACGCTCATGCCACGCTCCCCGCTCGCACGCTCATGCGACATCCCGCTCGACCGGCTCGACCGGCTCATGCGCCCACTCCCGCTCGTAGCAACCGGCGTGCCAAGTGGACGCACGCCGCGCAACTTGTTGATCTCTCGGCCCCGCATCGCGCCGGGGGCGGCGCGCCGGCTTAGGACCGCGTCCCGAATTCGCACACCGCGTCCCGCCGTCGGAACGGCGGCGCTTGCCCGCGGCCACGGCCTGCCGTGCCGAAAAACGGGCACCGCTCTGACTATTCGGCGCGTTCTACCCTGATTCTCGCCTGTCGCTTGATCCGGCAAGCAGCCAATCTCGCGTCGCTATGGAGTTCGAATGGGACGCCGAGAAGTGGCACGTCAACGCCGCCATGCACGGCGTATCCTTCGAGGAAGCGTCGATGGTGTTCGGCGATGCGTTACCCGTCCTGCTCTCGCTATCGCACGAGCAGCGAGCCGAGCACGAGGCGATCGTTCCCTTCCCTTCATGCGGGCCGCCGCAACCGACGCGGAATTCGCGCCTACGCATGCCCACCGGCAGACATGATGCCCAGGAGACGCGGCACCAGCGCAGTATTCTTCTCCCTATCCTCAGGGTGCTCGGCGGAGCCGAAGCGGGAATGTCAGCCGCGCCGGGCGGCGCCGGCCGCTCGCTTCAGCACCGCTGCGAATCTTTCCGCGACCGGGCTCTCGTGTTCCGTAGCGCTCAGAAGGCCCAGCTCGATGCTCCCGGTCTCCCCCCGCAATGACCGGTATTGCACGCCGGCGCGCTCGAGCTTTCGCACCGATTCCGGCACGAGCGCGAACCCCATTCCGCCGGCAACGAGAGCGATGACTGTCTGCATCTGACGCGCATGCTGCGTGACGTTCGGTGCAAAGCCGTTCGCACGGCACAGGCTGATGATCAGATCGTACAGACCGGGCGCAACGTTACGCGGCGGGACGATGAACGGCTCGTTGGACAGCGTGCCGAGCCGTACCGCCCCCGAGCGCGGCACGCGGCGGTGGCCAACGGGCGCCGCGAGCAACAGACGATCGCCGCGGACCGGATCGAACATGAGGTCCTGTTCGTCGACCGGGCCGAGACCGATCCCGAGATCGAGTCGCCCATCGCGCAGCGCGCGAATCTGCGCATCGGTAGTCAGCTCGTGGAGCTGCACGTCAACTCTCGGAAACCTCTCGCGGAAACGCTTGAGCGCGGGCGGCAGAATCCCGTAACCCGCGATCGACACGAAACCGATTGCCAACGTACCGATCTCGCCGAGGCCGGCGTGGCGTGCCTTGATCTTTGCATGTTCGAGCCTGCGCAATACCGCGCGCGTCTCGTCATAGAGCACCTGACCCGCAGGCGTCAGCGTCACGCCCCGATTGCTGCGATCGAACAGCCGGACGCCGAGCTCGTTCTCGAGCGCCTTGACGTGCTGGGACAACGGCGGCTGCGAAACATGCAGCCGTGCCGCCGCGCGGGAGAAACGAAAGAAGGCGAACGTCGTAGGTTAGCCCACTTCTTCGAGCGCCCATCGAACACGCATGTCACGCGCAAGTCCCTTGCCGCGATCGGGTGACCGTTTGCGGTCACGGTGGGAATCATTTGTTTGCGAGTCTCCTTCTTCAGGCTGTTTCGACCGCTGTCTCCAACGCCGCAATGTCGATCTTCTTCATCTTCATCATCGCCTCCATCGCGCGCTTGGCCCGGGCACGGTCGGAGCTGGTCGTCAG
>JAFGNC010000555.1 GCA_016927175.1 Gammaproteobacteria bacterium
ACGATGCGAGAGCGCTTGTCGAAATCTGTTCCGCCGCCTTCGCCGGTGGAACCGTCGATCGTCAGCACGGAATGCCTCTCATTGGAGTTCGCGACCAGGCGCGCTCGTCGAAGCCGACGATGCAGCGCCGGAGTGGGCGGCGACCCGACCGTTTCACGATAGGTACGGGTTCCTATGGCGCCGGGATTCGCCCCGGCGGATGCTGACTCGAATCGGCCGGGCGGGGAGGGCGACATGATCTCGGGTCCGCGTGGCGACGATATCGAGATTCGCGCCGACGGCGCGACGCTGTACGGTGCCCTCGACGTTCCCGACCATGCCGTCGGAACCGTGATTTTCGCGCACGGCAGCGGCAGCAGCCGGCACAGTCCGCGTAATCGGATGGTCGCGCGTCATCTGCGCGAGGAAGGATTGGGGACGTTGCTCTTCGATCTGCTGACAGCGGACGAAGAGGCCGTCGACACGGTGACGAGGCGGCTTCGGTTCGACATCGAGTTCCTCGCGCAGCGCCTCGGCGCCGTGACGGACTGGCTGACGGAGCGGGAGGACGCCGTGCCGCCAGTCGGCTATTTCGGCTCGAGCACCGGCGCGGCCGCGGCGCTGGCGGCCGCCGCGTCACGCGGTCCGGTCGTGCGTGCGGTCGTGTCGCGGGGCGGACGGCCGGATCTGGCCGGGCCGGCGCTCCGCCACGTCGAGGCCGCGACGCTGCTGATCGTCGGCGGCAACGATCCACAGGTTCTGCAGCTGAACGAGATGGCCCTCGAGCAGATGCGCTCCCAGCGCGAGCTGATCGTCGTGCCTGGGGCCAGCCATCTTTTCGAGGAGCCGGGGACGCTCGAGCAGGTTGCCGAGCACGCCCGCCGCTGGTTTCTGCGCCATCTTTCGGAGCCTCGACGAGCGGCGCCGGCATGAGTGCCTTCGTCAGGTAGTCGTTGGTGTAACGATCCGTCGAGGCGCAAAGGAGAGCACCGGAATGGACGGAGAGATCGCCCGAAGAAGAGAGCTTTGCGAGCTGGCGGGGAACCCGGACTGGGAGGACGTCGTGCTGCTCGCCGACAATCTGCAGCCTGCGGAGAAGGATTTCATCCGCGCGCATCCGCCGGGGCTGGTCGAGGCGTTGTGGAAGCATTTCGACGCGACGAGGGACAAATGCGGCTGCGAGTCGCTGAGCCACGAGCGCCCGGACTGCACCGTGCGCCTGATCGAGCGCCTGCTGCTCCGCGAAGAGTCGGCCTGACGCGGAACCGCGCGGCGCCTACAGGAATTGTGTTGCGAACTCGGCGCAGGCTGCGCCGACGATCTTCAGGTGGTCCGGGTTGTCGTACAGCGACATGTGCGACGCCCCTTCGCCTACCTGCACGAGCTTCTTGCGCGGGCTCGGAATCGTGTGGAAGGCCGGCACCTCGAATTCCGTCATCGTGATGTCGTCGTACCAGGAAGTAACCATCAGCGTCGGCTGGTGGATGATGCGCTTCATGTACGGCGTCACGTCGTAGCTCAGCACGTATTCGCAGCTCTGGATCGTCGTCCAGTGCTGGTGATTCGGCGCCACCGTCTCCTTGAACTTCTTGAACACGGGCCACGTCTCCGGCGCCGGGAACGTCGACGGTGCCTCGTGCGGATGGGCGGAGTGCGCGATCGTGCCGTGCTTGCCGGTTGTGATCCGCTCGAAGCGGTCCTTCTGGATGATCTCCCACAGCCTGCGCAGGCCGACGTTCGAGTTCGCGCGCAGCGTGTTGTACCAGCCGTCGAGCACCGGCACGATGCTGAAGATGACTTTGACGCGCGGGTCGAGCGCCGCGACGGGGAACACGTGGCCGCCCGCGTAGCTGATGCCCCACACGCCGACACGGGTCGAATCTACGTCGTCGCGCAGGCTAACGTACGTGATGCCGTTGATGATGTCGTAGATCTGCTCCCACGGGTTGATGTGCTGGCGCGGCTCGCCTTCGCTCTCACCGAGGTTGCGGTAGTCGAACGCGAGCACGGCGACGCCGGCCTCGACGAAGAATTGGGCGTATTCCGGCTGGATCAGCTCCTTGACGTAGCACCAGCCGCCGGCCATCACGACGGCGGGATAGGGCGGGGACGCATCGGGGACGTAGAAATGCCCCTTCAGCTTCAGGCCGTCGCTGTTGAACGTGACGTCTTCTCGTTTCATGTCGGCTCTCCGGATCCCGCGGCTGCTGCTCCTTTCCGCGCGCATCTTCCTCGATGCTGAGAGCGCGGGGCCGCCGGCGCCATTGGCATTACTACGGATGCGCGAGCGAGCGGGAGGCGCCGTACAGGGCCCCCAGCTGCGCGACGTCGCCTTCGGACAGGCCGGAGACGGCGGCGATGTCGCTTCGCGATTCGATCCGTTCGCGATACCGGCCGAAGAAGGCCGTGATGTCTCCGCCGTAGCCGAAGAAGTACATGATGTCGTCGTAGTTCGACGTGTGCACGAGTCCGAGCGCGTGCCCGAGCTCGTGCAGACAGGTCAGATAGACGATCGTGTCGCGCAGCAGCGGATCGTCGGTCGCCGCGCGGGCAATGTCGGGTCCGAGAGCGCGTACGTCGGGCCGGATGTAAACGGCCGCTCCGCGACGACCGTCGATCTCGAGGGGCCGCATCTCGCCGTACTGCCCGGCGCTGGCGGGCACGAAGTAGATGCGCACGAGCGCCTCCGCTTCCGCCGCGGCTTCGAGCCGGAGAGCGCCCTCGGCGGCGCGCCGCCAGGCGTCGAAGGCCCACGCCGCAAGCTCGCGGTCCGCCGCCCGGTATTCCGACCCGGGCTCGCCTTCCGCGATGGAATAGGTGATCGGACGGCTCGCGTCGAGCGGCACGATCAGGCTCGGCTGGGCGTGAGCGGCCGGGGCGACCGCCGCCGTCTCGAAAAGTCCCGCCAGAGTCAGCAGCAGGGCGATGCGGGCAGCTTGATGCGGCATCATCGTGGGTCCTCCGGCAATGCGCGTCCGTGCAGCGACGATAGCATCGCCGCGCACGACAGGCTCGTACCGCGGAGAGGCCGCGACCGCCGGCGGCGCGGTGGCGGCTCTCCGCCGCCCGTTCTATAGTCGTCGCGCAACACGGAGAGCGGGAGACATGACGAACCAGGCCGGCGCGGGTGCACTGACGCCGAAATTTTGAGTGGGCGGCGCGACAGACGCGGGCCAGACCAGCCAGCCGACAGCGAACACGTGCTCGTCCGACCGCTCGACGTCGGAGCGCCGTTTCACGTCGAAGCGACGGTGCGGCTGCTGCAGCGCCGCGCCGCGAATCGCGTCGACGTCTGGCTCGACGAGTGCTACAGCCGCGCGCTGCCGACCGCGGCGGGGCTCATTGCCGTCGAGGTCCGCGATCACGGCAGCGTAGACGCGCCGGACGTCCGTTACACGCTGCGTGGCGGCTCCTTCGGCGCCGACTTCGGCGCAATGGAACGCTCGCTGCGCCGGCTGCTCGGCGCCGACTCCGATCCGCACCTGCTGTCGCGCGTCGCGGCGATCGATTGCGGCACAGCCGTTTCGGCCGACGCGCACCGCGCGCTCGAGGCGACGGCGCTCGCGCTGCGCGGCGTCAGAATCCCGCGCTATCCGACGCTGTTCGAGGCGTTCGCCAATGTCGTGCCGTTCCAGCAGGTCAGCCTCGATGCGGGTATCGCGATCGTCGGACGCCTCGTCGGGCGCTTCGGCGGCGAGGTGCGTCACGGCGGCCGGCGCTACGCCGCGTTCCCCTCGGCCGCGGCGATCGCCGGCGCGGATACCGCAGCGCTGCGCGCCTGCGGTTTGAGCGCCCGCAAGGCGGAAACCCTGCGCAATCTCGCCCGCATGGTCGACTCCGGCAGCCTCAGCGAGGCGGCGCTCGAGCGCTCCGACTCGGAGGAGGCCGCGAAGATCCTGAGAGGTCTGCCGGGCATCGGGCCGTGGAGCGCCGCACTCGTGCTGCTGCGCGGCCTCGGCCGCACGGACGTCTTCCCGCCGGGCGACGTCGGTGCGCGGCGTGTGCTGGGCGGCCTGTTGAATCTGGGCGCGGACGCCGGCATCGAGCGGATCGC